>NZ_VUOT01000083.1:0-1969 GCF_009829295.1 Nocardia sp. CY15 | reverse complement strand
CAAAGCCACCGGCAATTCCTCGGTACGCGCCACCGCCACCGCCACCACCGACTCCGGACCCGCACCACGGGCGATCAACGCCCGCGCCACCCGATTCGCCCGCCGCTGCAACTCACCAAAGGTCAAGAAGGTGTCCCCGAAACGGATCGCGACCGCATCCGGGCGGTTCCGCGCCTGGCTGGTGATCACATCCACCAACGTCACCTCCGGCACCAACGCACCCGGCGTCGACCACTCGTGCAACACCAGATCCCGCTCACCGGGCGCCAGCACATCGATATCCCCCACCACCACCGACGCATCCGCCGCGACCGCGGCCAGGATCCGGGTGAACCGATCCGCGAAATCACGCACCGTCGCCTCATCGAACAAATCGGTGGCATAAGTGAACGCCGCCGACAAACCCCCCACCCCACCCTCACGATCGAACCTCTCCGCCACCGCCAACTGCAGATCGAACTTCGCCACCCCCACCGCCGAATCCACCCCCGACACCGACAACCCCGGCAACTCCAACTCCGGCACCACCAAATTCTGGAACGTCAACATCACCTGGAACAACGGATGCCGCGCGGGCGAACGCGGCGGATCCAGCAACTCCACCAACCGCTCGAACGGCACATCCGCATGCCCGAACGCCTCCACATCCACCGACCGCACCCCAGCCAGCAACCCCGAAAACGACACAGCGGGATCGATCTCGGTCCGCAACACCAACGTATTGACGAACATCCCGATCACATCATCCAAAACCGCCTCACCACGCCCGGCCACCGGCGTCCCCACCGCGATATCCCGCGTCCCCGACAACCGCGCCAACAACACCGCCAACGCCGCATGCACCACCATGAACAACGTCACATCATGCGCACGCGCCACCCGCGCCAACCCCGCGGCCACCCCCGCATCCACCTCGAACCCCACCGTCGCCCCCCGATACGACGACACCGCCGCACGCGCCCGATCCGCCGGCAACTCCAACTGCTCGGGCAACCCCGCCAAACCCGCCCGCCAAAACGCGATCTGCCCCGCCAGCACCGACTCCGGATCATCCTCCGAACCCAAAACCTCCCGCTGCCACAACGCGAAATCCGCATACTGCACCGCCAACGGCGCCCACACCGGCCCCTCACCCCCCAACCGCCGCACATACGCAGCCATCAAATCCCGCGTCAACGGCCCCATCGAAAAACCATCACCCGCGATGTGATGCACCACACACACCAGCACATGCTCGAACTCACCCACCCGCAACAACCGCACCCGCACCGGCGGCGCCACCGTCACATCGAAACCCTCACCCACCACCGCAGCCACCCGACCAGCCACCCCCGCAGCCTCCACCGACTCCACCACCACCGCCGGCACCGCCCGCGCGTCCCCCACCGGCAACACCACCTGAAAACCCTCCCCATCCACAGCCGGATACACCGTCCGCAACACCTCATGCCGCTCCACCACATCCCCCACCGCAGCCCGCAACGCCCCCACATCCAACCGCCCCGACAACCGCACCGCGACCGGAATATTGTTCACCCCACTACCCGGATCGAACCGGTTCAAAAACCACATCCGCTGCTGCGCATACGACAACGGCACCCGCTCCGGCCGCACACCCGCAACCAACGCCCGACCCGCCACCGACCCCGCAAGCCGCTCCACCCCCACAGCCAACCCCGCAACCGTCGACACCTCGAACAACAACTGCACCGGCACCCGCACACCCAACGCCGCACCCACCCGCGCCGCAGCCTGCGCCGCCAACAACGAATTACCACCCAACTCGAAGAAATCATCATCCACACCCACACGACCCCCACCCTCGGCCACCAACAACGCAGCGAACACCTCCGCCACAACCTCCTCCGTCGGAGTCGACGGCGCACGGAAAGCACGAGCGGCGAACACCGGCTCCGGCAAAGCCGCCCGATCCAGCTTGCCCACCGGCGTCAACGGAATCTCGTCCAGC
>NZ_VUOT01000082.1:0-2009 GCF_009829295.1 Nocardia sp. CY15 | reverse complement strand
TTGCGGGCGACCGCGACTACGTCGCGACGGAACTCCTCAGGGAACGGCTTGGGCATGATGACGATCCTTCCACTGCGAAGACCGAAGTCATCACAGATCAGGAGTCAACCGAACCGGGGGCAGTCCCCATCCAGCACGACGCTGTGCAGACGCCGCCACAGCCCGGCTTCGGTCCACACACTGAACCGGCGATGCGCCGTCGGCACGGTGACCTCGAACGAGGGCGGCAGCATCCGCCACGCACAACCGCTGGTCAGCACGAACACCACCGCGGTGAACACCGCACGCTCATCAACCGGGGCGGTGCCACCACCCTGCGGACGCGCAGTGAACTCCGGAAGCAACGGCTCGACCAGGGCCCACAACTCGTCCGGCACCAGAAGTCTCGACAACTCATCGACCACGAGTCGAACATCATGCAGCACATCACATTCCGGCGCAAAGCGAACGAATTACAACCACGTAAGACACGGTCTAATACTCCAGCTGCACTTCGGGGGCTATCTCGCTAAAGGTGTTTCCGGCGGTTTCTCTCAGTAGGTTCGGGCGTCGGGCCAGCGGTCGGCGAAGGTGATCGCGAACGCGTTGACCGCAGGCTTCCAGCGCATCGTCCATCGTGCCCGACCGGCACCGGTCGGGTCGAGCGAACGAGTCACCAGATACAGGCATTTCAGCGCGGCTTGCTCGGTGGGGAAATGCCCTCGGGCCTTGATCGCGCGCCGGTAGCGGGCGTTGAGCGACTCGATCGCGTTCGTCGAGCAGATCACCCGCCTGATTTCGAGGTCGTAGTCGAGGAACGGAATGAATTCCTCCCAGGAGTTCTCCCAAAGCCGCACGATCGCACCGTATTTCGTCCCCCACTTCTCGGTCAGTTCATCCAACGCGGCCCGGGCAGCCTCGGCGTTTACCGCGGTGTAGATCGGTTTCACGTCCCGTTTCAGTGCGTCCCAGTGCTGGCGTCCGGCCAGCCGGAAGGTGTTGCGGATCAGATGGATGATGCAGGTCTGCACCGTGGCCAGTGGCCACACGTTGCCGACCACCTCCGGCAGGCCTTTCAACCCGTCGCAGACCAGGAAGAATACGTCTTTGACCCCGCGGTTACGGATCTCGGTGAGCACGCTCATCCAGAACTTCGCGCCCTCACCACCGCTGCCGGCCCACAGGCCGAGGATGTCTTTCTCCCCGGTCACGGTGACCCCGATCGCGGCATAGATCGGCCGGTTGGCGACTTGACCGTCCCGCACCTTCACCACCAACGCGTCGATGAAGATCGCGACATACACCTCGTCCAGGGGCCGGCCCGACCATTCCTGCATCTCCGCGACCACCTTGTCGGTGATCCGGGAGACCGTTTCCTTCGACACCGACGCGCCATAAATCTCCGCGAAATGCGCCGAAATCTCCCCAGTGGTGAGACCTTTCGCATACAACGACAGCACGATCTCATCGACCCCGGTCAACCGCCGCTGCCGTTTCTTCACGATCTGCGGTTGAAAGCTGCCGTCACGGTCGCGGGGCACCTCGATCGGCACCGGCCCGGTCGTCTCGGTCAGCACCGTCTTCGACCTGGTCCCATTACGCACATTCACCGATTCCCGGCCCTCGGGCGCCTGGTTGGGTTCGTATCCCAGGTGCTCGGTCATCTCCTCGTTCAGCGCGGTCTCGAGGACGGTCTTGGTGAACTGCTGCAGCAGCCCGTCGGGCCCGGTCAGGGACAAGCCCTGCTCTTTGGCCATCCGAACCAACTCCGCCGCTGCCAGCTGCTCGGCCGAGGCCTCGGCCTTCTTCTTCGCCACGGCATCAAGTGTCGTCATCACGCCACCTTCCCGCTGACCATCCAGTCAGCGAATCAGGCCGGAAACACCCTTAAATCCACAGTCCCGCACTTCGTGACGTAATCGGTGTCGTCGCTGGTAGTGGGCTTTCTTCGCCCGATATTGGTGGCGTCGGCGCCAGGTCGACCATCGCTGGATGGCTTCGAGGGCTGGGCGGTGAGTGATCACGTGTGC
>NZ_VUOT01000081.1:0-2142 GCF_009829295.1 Nocardia sp. CY15 | reverse complement strand
TCCTTCATCGGGGTGGAACAGGTTGTGCCGTGACGGTTGTGGCGACGCCGGTTGCCGGATGGTGACGGTGCGGCGGGGGTCACCGGCCAGCGGGAACCGGATCACGGTCGCCACCGTCCATGCGGTGGCGCGGCGATCAGGTCGACGCGGCGGGGTTCGGGGATCGGGGGCGCACCGTGGGAGCGGCGGCGAGGCTGGCGGGCGCTGCCGGTCACCAAGTTCGTGACGAGCGCGTCGTAGAGGCGGCCGAGCACCATGAACGTGGGACCGAACGGGATCTGGCCGTGGCCGAGAGACCATTTGTCGAACAGGGCCGCATACATCGTGATCTGGCCGAGCAGCTCGCCCACGGTGGGTGCGTCGTCTCCGTCATCGACCAGCGTGACCAGCTCCGGGTGATTTCCCAGATGCCAGGTCACCTCGTCATCGATGGCTCGCGCGAGCGCCACGGCCTTCTCGCGCACGGCTGCCTGATGGTCGGTGAAGCTCCAGTCCTCGACCGTGCGCAGGTCGATCCCCTCGAACTGGATGATCCACACCGTGAGGAACACGCGGGTGGCGCGTTCCAGCGATGACGTCGATTTCTCCAGCCCGTCCCACACCCGCAGTAGCCGATCCATACTCGGCAGCGGGTCAGGGCGGTCACGAAGATCAGGGTTCTCGAACACAGGGTTGCTCCCTTCATCAGATGGGTGGGTGGTGTCACCACGGCGACCTCGAGCCGAAGCCGCGTGCAGGTAGGGGAAGGTGGGAAGCCGCGCGGTGCGCTACACCGAGGTCGTGGTCATCGGTAAGCGGCGGGTACCGGCGAGGAGTTCTTCGACCAGGTCGGTGTAGGCGATGGCGAGGTCGTCGACCACTTCCATTGATTGCCAGAACACCTCTTGGGAGGCGGCTGCCAGCGCGGTGTAGGTGTGGGCGGTCAACTGGGCGAGGCGGTCGATGACCTGGCCCATCGTCTGGGTGTGGACCCGCGCGCCCGCGACCGGTTGCGGTATCACCGCCTGCACCCAGGTGTCGATGGTGTCCATCAGCCGGGAACGGTGCGTGTCGATCACCGCCAGCGCTTCCCACGCTGTGTGTTCACGCCGCTGATGCAGCACGGCCAGTTCGGCAGCCGCGCTCAGCACCGGGTCGTCGGCGGGCAGCGGGAAGCCACGGCAGGCCATGAGCAGTTCGTCCTTGCCCGGCAGCACAGGTCTCATCAGCCACCATCTCCGAGCGCGGGCAACCGCACCGACCGCTGAATCAGCGCGTCAGCAAGATCGGTGTAGCCATCCACCAGCTCCGCCAGCCGATACCAGGCCGCGTGCACCTGCGGATCTGCCACATCGTCCACAGTCATCAACAGGTGGTAGGCGCGCACCTGGCTACGAGCGAGGCGGTCGATGACCGCGCCGAGAGTCTCGGTGTGCAACCGCGCCCCCGAATGCGGCACCGGCAGATGCATGGCCGCCCACGTGTCGACGGCGAGCACGAGTTCGTCCCTGCCGCAGCGACATCCGCACCTCAACCGCGCCGGGGAGCTTTGATACAGCCTCCCGAACTCGGCGGCGAACCGTGTCAGCCGGTGGGCCTCGACGTGATGGCCACGGATGGCTGAGAGCAGCGATTCCCCCGAGGGCAGCACCCTCGCATCGTCGTCTGGGGTGGAGGCCATCACTCACCTCCGTGCCCGAGACGACCGTGTGGGGGTGAGGAGGTCGCGGGCGCGGCAAGCCACGGTGGTGCGCGACGGGATCGAGGTGGCGTTGACCGGCTCCGAGATCCAATGCCAGCCGGTCGGGTGATCGGTCATCGGCAACCAGATCCGTTGCCGAGCGTCGAGGACTCGCACCCCGTGTGCCTCGAGGCTGGCCACGGTCGGCGTCGACATTCCCGCACCCCAGGCCGGGCCGACCAGGAACACCCACTCCCGATCCGGGCGGGCATGGGTCAGGATTGGCACCGACTCGAACTTGCCCGTGTCGAGCAGTGCCTTCCGCACCCGCCTACCCAGCGGCGCGGGCATCACCACCGCGCCCAACGTCAGCGACGCGACCAGGAACACGCGATCGAACGCGCACGACACGATGAACCCACGCCGCCGGTAAACCTCGGCGACCTCCCGCGCACTGTGACATCTCTCGAACATCACCGCAC
>NZ_VUOT01000080.1:0-2175 GCF_009829295.1 Nocardia sp. CY15 | reverse complement strand
TGTCAACGTCGGTCGAATCGTGACCCGGCTTGTTCGCTGGAATCTTGACCCACCCTTTGGTTGGTTTCAGTCGTTGGTTTTGGCCGCGGGGACGCGGCCGAGGTCTCGGTCTTTGAGGCGGTAGCTGTCTCCCTTCATGGAGATGACTTCGGCGTGGTGGACGAGGCGGTCGATCATGGCTGCGGCGACGACGTCGTCGCCAAAGACTTCGCCCCAGCGGCCGAAGGGCTTGTTGCTGGTGACGATCAGGCTTGCGCGTTCGTAGCGAGATGAGACGAGCTGAAAGAACAGGTTCGCTGCCTCGGCTTCGAAGGGGATGTAGCCGACCTCGTCGATGACGATCAACGGAATCCGGCCGAGCTTGATCAGCTCTGCCTGCAGTTTTCCGGCGTGGTGAGCCTCGGCCAGCCGCGAGACCCATTCGGATGCGGTGGCGAAAGCGACCCGGTGACCGGCTTGGCAGGCGCGGATCCCGAGCCCGATCGACAGGTGAGTTTTGCCGGTGCCGGGTGGCCCGAGGAACACGACGTTTTCTTTGGCGGTGATGAAGTCCAGAGTGCCGAGATGGGTGATGGTGTCGCGTTTGAGAGAGCGTTGATGATCGAAGTCGAACTCCTCGAGGGCTTTGCGAGCGGGGAAGCGAGCCGATCGGATGCGTCCCTCACCACCGTGAGACTCGCGGGCAGAGACCTCGCGCTGCAGGCAGGCAGCCAGAAATTCCTCGTGGGTCCAGTTCTCTGCGCGGGCGCGTTCGGCCAGGCGTTCGACGGCGCCGCCAAGAGTGGGGGCTTTCAAAGCTCTGGCGAGGTAGGCGATTTCGGAGGCGATATTGCGCGAGGTGTTCGTTGCGGTCTTGGTGGCCATCAGGCGATTTCCTCGCTGCTGCTCGCCTCGTCGAGGTCGAACATGCGGTCGTAGTCGGAGAGGTTTCGGTGCTCGACTTCGGTGTCGATCGCGGGGACCGAGACCAGGCGCCGGGCGTTGCGCAAGTCCGCTGCCGCAGCGGCGTGCCCGGCATCGGTGATGGACTGGTGATCGGCCCAGCATCGCCGGTGGCGACCCAGTTCTGCACCAGCGCAGGTGATCACAACCTCGTCGAGATCAGCGCGGACCTCGACCCGGCGTCCGACCGCGGCCGGATGGACCGAATAGTCGTTGGAGTCCAAGCGGACGTAGTGATCGCGTGGCAGCCGGGTGGTGAAACGCCAGCCGGTGACCGGATCCACCGGCGGCAACGTCAGCATCGCGGCCCGGTCAGCGTCCCAGCGATCGACCGGGCGACAGCCCAGGCGGCGATGGTGACGGTGATTGGCCCGGACCAGCCAGTTGGCAAGCTGAGCATTGAAATCTGCAGGACCAGCGAACGACCGGCCCGGCAGAAACGACGTCTCGAGATAGCCGTTCGCCCGTTCCACCAAGCCTTTGGCCTCAGGATCCCTGGGCCGGCACTGCAGAACCTTGATGCCCAGCGAGCCGCGGAACGCGTTCATCGTCTCGGTCAGCTGCGGTTTGCCGCCTCGCCACTGGCCGACCGCAGCCTCGTTGTCCCAGACCAGCATCTTCGGGACCCTGCCCCACGCCGAGATCAACGCCCAATGCCCCGCCAACAGATCCGGGCTCTGCCGCGTCGGGATCATCACCGCGGTCATCACCCGCGAATACCCAGTCACCATCACCAGCACAGGTGGGCGCCCGATATGACCGAACCCCAGCGGAACATCCACCGGCGGGAACCACAGATCACACTGCGCCAACTCGCCAGGCTGATACTCCGTCCGCGATGCTGGATCCACCGGCTTGAACAACGGCCGCAACGCCTGCACCCGTTCGAAGAACACCGTCCGGCCACGCTGCCAGCCGACACGCTCCATGATCACCGTTGTGGGCATATCCGGAAACTCGGCCAGCACCGCCCGGACCGCCGGCTCGAACTCATCCACCACCGACCCACGCGGCTTGCGCTGATACCGCGGCGGCTCATGCGAAGCCAACGCCTTCTTCACAGTGTTCTTCGAAATCTTCAACCGGCGAGCTATCGCCCGGATCGCCATCCCCTCCGAGCGATGCAACCGGCGGATCTCCGCCCAGTCCTCCACGTTCAGCACCTCATGATCGTTCACGGGTGGGTCAACATTCACCCGGAACCAGAGGGTCAGTATTCAGCCGGACGCGACA
>NZ_VUOT01000079.1:0-2565 GCF_009829295.1 Nocardia sp. CY15 | reverse complement strand
GTTGGCCCGGCGCCTGGTCGACGTGCTGTGGGCACTGCTGCGCGACAACCGCCCCTTCGACACCCAGCCCCCGAGCATCAACGGAATCCGAGCTGCGGCTTGACATGGTCATTGAGATTCCTTCGGTTCCGCGTGAATGCGACCTCGGGAACTGGGCCCGCCACCGCCGCTGCGGCGCACGCGCTTTCGCCACGTCGGCAGTCAGCCATGTCTGGACTCCTGTCTTTCGGTCTATCCAGAAGCTTCGACGAGGGAGCCACCCGGGATTCATCGGTGCAGTCGAGGTCGTGTACACGCTCCTGCGGAGGCCCTGTACTCGGCATGATGGTGCGATCGGCCAGCGTCGGACGCGCACTACTGCTCGTTGATCTTCCGAGGTGTCGCGCCGGGCCGGTTCGGTCAGCGTGATCAGCGGCATTATGGTGCGTGCCGCCGGTTCAGGATGCCTCCCAGCCGGGCGGTTACAGGGTGAGTATGGCGGCAGCGACCTGGTCGGCGGCGGTGTGGCGCAGAGCGGTACCCATGTCGTCGAGGACGAGCAGTCGCGCCGCGGGGATCTCGGCGGCGAGAACCTCGCCGTTGCCGACCGGGAAGAACGGGTCGGCGCGACCGTGCACCACGAGTGTGGGCACGTCGAGTTCACCGAGCCGCTCCCGCCAGCGCGGGGCGCAGTCGATGCGGGAGAACACCATCCCGAGCTGGTTGGCCTGGTGCACCGCGGGATCACTCGATGGCGTCCGGTCCCAGATTCGGGCCGCCTTCGCCCGCGCTTCCCGCGGATCGTCACCCTTCGACTCGGCCGCCGCGGCGGCGAACGCCGCGACGGCATCCCGGTCGGTCCAGTCCGGCATCGGGTGGGAGAACAGGGCAACCATGAACGCGGGGTCGTGGTCGGGCAGGTCCTCATCGACCGGGCCCGGCGCTACCGGCCGGGTGCCGACGAGAGTCAGTGCGGAGAACACCTCCGGGTGATCCAGCGCGGCGACCTGAGCGACCATCCCCCCGACACCGACCCCACCGAGGTGGGCGGTCCCGGCGCCGAGCGCCCCGACCAACGCGGCCGCGTCGGCGACGAGATCCCGCAGGTCGTACGACGGATTCTCCGGGTCGAGGGTCGTCGACGCGCCGGAGTCACGCAGGTCGTAGCGGACCACGCGCCGCCCACCCGACGCGAGCCGCTCGCACAGCGCGTCGGGCCAGGACAACATCGTCGTGCCGCCGACCAGCAGGACCAGCGGATCCTCCTCGCGGCCGAAGCTCTCGATGCCGAGATCCACACCGTTCGCCCGTACGGTGGTCATGTCGAATCGGAACGGTCTCGTCATGCCTGGACTCCTATCTGTCGGTATCTCCAGAGGTGTCGACGACAGGCTCAGCCCAAAGTCATCGGTGCAGCCCAGATCGCGTCCACACTCCCGCAATCGCCACAAACCCGACAACAGCGGTTGTCCCGGCTGAATGCTCGCGGTATGCCATGTCGCCATAACTGGCCGCTCACGGGGAGTCGCAACTGGCCGTACTTGGGAACTCCCGGTGGCCGCTGACACCCCCTTCCAGCTTCCGGTTCGGGCTGCGAGGTGTCGTAGGGTATCGATCACTCCGCGCGCGTCCGCAGCGAATACGACAAGCGGATCCGCACGCTGCCCACCGGCGGACTAACCGAACCCTGGCCTGGTCCCACGTGATCAACGCTTGGCTTAGCTGGACGCCGAGGTTGACCAGGGGCGTCGTTGAGGATCGCCTCAGCAGCGGCGAACGACATCGGCGCCCGCCTCAGCGCGTGGACTCCGGCGCCGACGAACACGACGAAGGCCTCACTCCGCCCTGACACCGACCCAACCGGAGCGTCTGCCGCCGGTAGCCACATTCCTTCCGACACCGTGACCTGGTCGATCAGCCTTCGTTTGCCGCTCCTGACGAGTCCCCCAACGACACCGCTCGGGGGCGCACGGCTGGTGGACGGGAAACCCACATCTGAGGTGGGGTCCACGAGCTTGTCGGGATTGGGGCGCGCGAGGAAGTGGAGCGCGGTCGCCGCGACATGGTCGTGGTGTCGGATCGCTGACGACATGCGTCCCGGAAAGTTTTCGAGAAATCCGGGGGAGGCGGTGTCGGATCGGGGTGGTGGTGTTCGTTGCAGGGGTAAGGCTGCCCACCAGGGGCGGCGCCAAGGCAAAGGAACCGATCATGAAGCTGACGACCATGACCCAGGTCACCATCGATGGAGTCATGCAGGGAAACGGCGCCACGTCGGACGACCGCAGGAACGGATTCGAGCGCGGCGGATGGGCCCGGGGGTGGGGCGACGGCCCACCGTTTAGCGGTGGTCGCTGACACTTGGAATCGTTCGGCGGCTCGGCGCAGCGGCCAGCCATCGTCGACGACGCACCGCGCCAGACGCAACCGACCCAGTTCTGACAGCGGAGCATTACGGTGAATCTCAGTGTGAGACTTCCGTTGCCGCCGAATGCGGTGGTAGATCAGCTCCGGTCGCGGGGTGACTCTTACGGTGGGTGCCGCCGGTGAGGTTGGCCTTTTCGTGAATCGTCCACTGCGGCCGGAGCT
>NZ_VUOT01000078.1:0-2905 GCF_009829295.1 Nocardia sp. CY15 | reverse complement strand
CGGACACCGGCTGAGTACGCTGCGGCCTGCACCCACACCCACCACCCGGTGGACTGCGGGATCAACTGACAACTGACGAACAACCCGGGCTCTACTCCCGGGTGGTCGCATTATCGGGGACCGGCCAGATCCGCCGCAGGGCAGCTCAATGCAGCTCGACAATGAGGGGTTCCTGCCGGAACTGGGGTGGATCTACCCGGTGGCTCAGTACGCTCGATTCCCGGTTTCGTCGGCGGCCGAGCATCTGGCGGCCGCCGAAGTTCTCATATCGGATTGGTTCAACGGGGCAGTCCCGCCGCCAGCCACGTCACGATCTTGGCCGTCGTCCGTGCTGGTGCTGTGTCGATCCGCAATGGAAGCCTCTGCCCGCACGATCTGGCTCATCGGCGACCCCAGCCGGGATGTAAGGCAACAGCGATGCGCGGCTGAGGCCTTAAAAGAGCTGGAGGAGATGCTCAAGTGGGCCAAGCAGGATCGAGCTACAAGCGTGGCCGAAGGGCGGGATGTGGCGACGTTCGAAGCTTCTGCGGAAGAACTGAAGACAGCGATCGCGAAAGCGAAGGCGGCGAGCGGCGGGATCATGGCACCCGGGTTCACTGCGATGACTGCAGCTGGGGCCGCCTGGATCGACGCCAACCCTCTGAAACACGCCCGTGAGCTGCTCAGCGGGAAGCACTTCGAACTTATGACGAAGGCGTCGTACTCAATCAGCTCCAGCTTCACCCACGGCTACAGCTGGACACTGAACGTCATCGGCAGCCAAGACGAGCTATTCGGGTTGGTGGCCGACCTGCTCATGAGCGCTGTGTTGATGACCGAAACCGCGATCGCACTGTTCGAGGCGCAGATGCTGTCCCCTGGCGAGCAGTGGCAGAACGAGGACCTCCCGGCCCGGCTGGGTCCAACCATCGCTGAGTGGACACCTCGGTACCGCGAAGCCTCGTAAGTCGCGTGGTCGCCAGCGCTGTTCGGCGGTATCGATGCGAAAGGCCCCGCCACCTGGCGGGGCCTTTCTGCCCGGGCATCGGGTGCCCTGTGGTGAGCTTGGCGTATCTGAAGCTGGGATTACCGATGTCGTAGCTCTCGACTACCTTCGGCTGTCATGGCGATGAGGCGCAGCGACAAGCCAAAGGTCGCACTTCTTGTTACCGATCTCGACAATACGTTGTGGGACTGGTTCGACGCCTGGTATGTCTCCTTTTCCGCCATGTTGCGCAAGCTGGAAGAGATGAGCGGGATACCTCAAGCCCGACTGGAAGAAGAAATCAGGGCTGTGCACCAACGGCGAGGCACAGCCGAGTACTCAGCGCTCCTCACGGAACTCCCCTCGCTTCAGGAGCTACACCCGAACGAGAACCTGCTGCAAGTCTATGACTCTGCGATCCACATTCTTAATTCCGAACGTCTACGCGCCACCCGCCTGTACCCAGGTGTCAAGGAGACCATCGAGGAGCTTCGTCGACGCAACGTGCCAGTCGTCGCATACACCGAGTCAGTCGCCTACTGGTCGGAGTGGCGGATCAAGAAGACCGGACTTGATGGCCTCATATCGACGCTTTACACCGCTCCCGACCACGACCTCCCCCTCGGCCTCACTGTCAACAACCTGAGGAAACTTCCTGCCGAGGAATACGGCTTGAAGGCAACCGAGCATCGGCACGTCCCCAAAGGTGTGCTCAAACCAGACACCAGCATCCTGAGCAAGATCATGACAGACCGAGGTCTCTCCCCGCGCCAGGTCGTCTACGTCGGAGACAGCCTAATGAAGGACGTGGCAATGGCCCAGCGAACCGGGGCCCACGACGTCCACGCGCAGTACGGCGTCGTGCAGAATCGGGCAGAGTATGAGCTCCTCCGCCGGGTGTCGCACTGGACCGACGAAGACATACAGCGAGAGAAAGCCATCTCCACCGGACGCGATCTGCAGGCGAATTACACTCTCGCAAAAACGTTTTCGGAGCTCCTGCTCCACTTTGATTTCAGGGAGGCGTAGTTGGAAGAGAAGGACATCCCCCACTACCTTGAGATGTGGAAGAAGACAGTGGAGGTACAGCAGCACTTCAACGACCTTGAGTGGCGCATCCGGGGACTGGCCATGACCGTCTTGACCTTCGCGTTCGGTGCCGCCGCAGTGGCAGCCAAAGACGGCACAGCAGTCAAAGTCTTCAGCTTCTCACTTCAGCTGTCCTGCATCGTGCTGGTTCTGGGCTTCGTTCTGTGGCTGGCCTTCTACTTCGTTGACAAGGTCTGGTATCACCAACTCCTGACCGGCGCTGTCAAGCACGGCGACGAGCTCGAACAGGAGCTTAGAACCCAGCTGCCACACGCAGGGCTGACCGGGCAGATCGGAAGAAGTAGCCCTCAGGTGATCAAGATCTTCTTCTGGAGTAAAGAACTTCACTCGACCGGAAAGCTCCGACTTTTTTACGCGATTGGAGCCGCAGCATTACTTTTCGCGGCCATCGCCCTCCAGCTCGGATCGACTCCGCCAGCCCAGCCCAAACGAGCCGAAACAACCACTTCGATGGCCAGTTGCAACTCGCTCAGCCAGCAGGAACTACGAGCGTCCTGCGATGCCGACAGTACAGAGCCCCGTCGAACACAAAGCGCAGCAATTTGAGAAGCGGCCCACCGAAGCTCAAAATGGACCACCTGGTCGGTGACCCTGGCTCTATCCGAGCTAGGGAGAACCGAAGGGATGCTCGCTGTGGAGGATTGGGCTGAGATTCGCCGTTTGAGAAGGTCAGAGGGCCGAAACAGCTCCCGGTGTTGACGATGGTGGCCGGTCCCCGATAATGCGACCACCCGGGAGTAGAGCCCGGGTTGTTCGTCAGTTGTCAGTTGATCCCGCAGTCCACCGGGTGGTGGGTGTGGGTGCAGGCCGCAGCGTACTCAGCCGGTGTCC
>NZ_VUOT01000077.1:0-3377 GCF_009829295.1 Nocardia sp. CY15 | reverse complement strand
TCCCCTCCGAGCGATGCAACCGGCGGATCTCCGCCCAGTCCTCCACGTTCAGCACCTCATGATCGTTCACGGGTGGGTCAACATTCACCCGGAACCAGAGGGTCAGTATTCAGCCGGACGCGACACCAAGAGCAGCACCTGTTGGCCTGCCGCAGCCGAGTAGGCGGCGGCGGTGCTGTCGCCGAAGCCGGATCCTATTACGATGGCATCGAATTGCTTTGCGTTGGTCAGGTTTTCCATGACAGCCCCTTTTTCAGGTCGGCAGGTATTTGTCCCGGCTCGTTGATACGGTGGCAGCCGAGGATTCGCGTTTTACTGCCTGCCGCCCCCTCTTCATGGCTTGGACTTCTCTTTCCAGACGAGGAGCACGGATTCGTCGGCGGGTTTCCATGGCAGGAAGATGGCTATGGCAACCGCGACGATCAGTGAAGCCGAAACCGTCACATACGACGCGAGTCGGAACCCCTCCATGGACGCGGATTTCATCGCGTAGATCAGTTCGGCCTTCTGGGGGGCGAAGGCCGGGTTGGTGGGGCGCTTGACCATTTCCAGGACGGCGATGACGCTTTCGCGGGCGAAGCTCTTCTCGTTCGGGGTCATCAGGAACTCTGGGATGGCATCGATGCGCGGTCCGACCTTGGTCGTGTACACCGACGCCACGATCGATCCCAGCACCGCGACGCCGAGGGTTCCCCCCGCCTCGCGGGTGGTGTCGTTGACCGCCGAACCGGCTCCTGCTTCGTCGAGGGCGACAGAGGACATGATCGATTCGGTCGCCGGGCCCTGCACAATTGCCAGTCCTAGGCCCATCAGCACCATCGAGACGAGCACGGGACCGACATAGGGTGTCTGCACCTCGACCTGCCCGGCGACGAACATTCCGACACTCATCACCACCAGACCGAGGACGATGACCGCGGTGGTGCCGGTCTTCTGGGCGATCAGCGTGGCCACCGGGGCGCCGACGGCAATGGACACGGCGAACGGTAGCGAGTGCAAACCGAACTCCAGCGGCGACAGCTCCATCACTCCCTGGAAATACGCGGTGATCATGAACAAGAACCCGAACATGCAGAAGTAGCCGACCGCGATCGCCAGCGCGGGCAGGGAGAATCGCCGGATCCGGAACAGGTTCATGTTCAGCACGGGTGCCGCAGTGCGCAATTCCCACCGGAGGAACATCACGAAGCAGACCACGGCGAAGACGAAGCCGGTCAGGCTGGCCGGGGAAAGCCAGCCCTGATGTGGGGCCTCGATGATGGTCCACACCAAGGCGGTGATGCTCAGAAGCGACAGGGCTATGCCGATGACGTCGAGCCTGCCGGTGTGTGTGGCCTTCGACTCGGGAACCAGCAGGCGAGTGAGAACCAGGACGACGGTGGCGACGGGAACGTTGACCCAGAAGACCGAGTGCCAGGAGAAGTGCTCGAGTAGCCAGCCGCCGGCGGTCGGCCCGATCGCGATGGCGAAGCCGGCCATCGCCGTCCACGCCGCGATGGCGATGGCCCGTTCCCTGACGTCGGTGAAGATGTTGATGATCAGCGCGAGGGTCGCGGGGAACACCGCGGCGGCGAACACTCCCATCGCGGCGCGGGCGGCGATCACCTGGCCCAGGTCGGTCGCCAATGCGCCACCCAGAGACATCACCGCGACGCCGGCCAGCCCCAGCATCATCACCGTGCGCCGGCCGTAGCGGTCTCCGAGGTGACCGCACGCCAGCAGCAGGCCCGCGAAGGTCAGCGTGTAGGCGTCGACCACCCACTGCAACCCACTGAAGCCGGCACGCAACTGCACACCCAGAGACGGCAACGCGACGTTGACGACGGTGTTGTCGAGCACCACGAGCAGTTCCGCGACGCAGATGACGGCGAGTGCCGGCCACCGACCCCGCACGC
The DNA here is from genome assembly GCF_009829295.1 of Nocardia sp. CY15. NCBI lineage: Bacteria > Bacillati > Actinomycetota > Actinomycetes > Mycobacteriales > Nocardiaceae > Nocardia > Nocardia sp. CY15. Next base: position 1,482 of record NZ_VUOT01000077.1, on the reverse strand, counting down.
TCGGAACTGCGGAGTGCGCTGCCGGTGCGGCGGGTTCCGCGACAGATGGGTGGGGCATAGGAAATCGACTCCTCGTCATTGCGCTGCGGGCTAACTCGGAAAGGGGTGGCCGCCAGCCCGCTCGGGCACGATGGTTGGCCACCGCGGGCCGACAGCCACAGGGGCGCCGGCGGCGGCTCGATTCCGCGACAGCACCGGCTTTTGCAGGAACGCCAGATCAGGCCGCCGCGCGCCGGTGGGGTTCGGAACGGTAGCGGGTGGTGGGTCCATCGATGCCGAGCAGTTTCCATACCCGGCGGGAGATCTGGTTGATCAACCCGATCTCAGCGGCGAGGGTGCGGACGTCTGCGAAGAAGTCGGCGAAGGCCTGTTTCGAGTCCGGCGAGCGGTAGAACACTTCCTTCCGCACCGAGTCCGGGATACCGGCCTCGGAGAAGAACGCCCGCGGTGGGGTGACGATAGCGCGGCCGAGCGCGAACATGATGATCGGCAAGGCCACCGACAAGCCCAGCCTGTGGATCGGATTAGTCTGCGGCACTCTCTGTTTGAGGAATTCATGGGCGAACGAGATGTGGCGCGCCTCCTCGGCCACGTGGATGGCCATCACCGAGCGCATGATCGGATGCACTTCCTCACCGGAACGCAGGATCGCCTTCTGAATGTGATCGATGGGTTCCTCACCGGCCAGTACGCCCATGAAGAACAGATTGGGGAACAACGCTCCGGCGGGCCCGACCACGTATCCCAGCAGCGTTTTCAACCACGGCGTCATCCCGGGCACATCGATACCGATGCGGTTGACCATCTCCTGGAACATCAGGTTGTGGTTGCACTCCTCGATGATTTCGTGTGTGCAGTACCGGAATTCCGGCGAGCCGTTGGGCAGACGGTAGGCGTGCTGGACCATGCCGCTGATCAGCATCAACTCGAACTGCAACCCGACCTTCGCGATATTGGACTGCCGGTACTTACCGATCGCGATCTGACGCTCCCGCGGCAACGCCCGATACCAGGGATGAGGCCCCAGCATCTCACCGGACACGGTGAGGATCCAACGCTCGGGCGCGGTGTCGGCCTCGAAATCCGGGTGCTCCCAGTCGATATCGAGGTAAGGGTCGAAGCGTCGGTGCACCGAACCCTCCGACAGCAGCGACAGCTTGTCCGCGTACGCCCGGGCCTTGTCGACGACATCGTCGCCGGGCCCGGCCTGGTTCACCTCGATCGTCATCGGCCTCTCCTCGCCACGTTTTCTGTTACTACATGTAACGCTAACATCAGGCTAATAGAACGAGTGGTCTATCGCAAGCAGGTTTCTCGGCCGCGCTTCAGGGAATTCCAGAGCTGCGGCTCCATTAAGTGAGCGTCTGGGAACTTCGGTTGTGTGTCTCGGTTGTGAAGTTCTGATTGCGGTTGATCGCGCATTGCGGCAACGTCGGGCTGCTCGCGGCCCGATCTGGTGGTGAATTCCGGTACCACAAGCTC
>NZ_VUOT01000076.1:0-4361 GCF_009829295.1 Nocardia sp. CY15 | reverse complement strand
AGCTACCGCCTCAAAGACCGAGACCTCGGCCGCGTCCCCGCGGCCAAAACCAACGACTGAAACCAACCAAAGGGTGGGTCAAGATTCCAGCGAACAAGCCGGGTCACGATTCGACCGACGTTGACACCATGTTGCGGTTGCCACAGGACGCATGCTTGGCGAGGGCGTCGACAGATCACCCGAGGTGTACAGTTTCTGGCCGCCGCCAGGTCATTTCCACGTAGCTGAGAACGGTAGTCGATCGACTGTGGATGTTCTGAAGATGACATCCGTCAAAGAACTGACCGACTATATGGTCAATCCGCCGACCGGGTCCAACGCAGACCGGTTGACCTCGCCGGTAGTCAGTTTCGGGCGAGGTCCCTGGTAGATAGCGCGCTCGGGCCCGCTCCCGCGCCTCTGGCGTCACCGCCGACGACGGGCAGCGGGGTCGGTCTGAGCCTGCCAGCGGCACAGCGCCTCTGCCGATACCTTCGCTTACTCGGCCAGCAACCGTACCGAGGTGCGACCGGACAAGGCCATCAGCATCGGCGTGGACGCGCCGCTCTCGGCCGCGTGCGTCACGCTGGTGTATTCTCCCGCACCGCTCACCAACGAGGATGGCGCAGCCGCGTTCGCCGAGGCAGCGCAGCCCGCGCAGCAGCGCGTTGCAAGGTTGCGGTTGTCCAGGTCGAGGGCCCGGCCGTATGCGGGCTGCTTGATCGGGTGTGTACACCCGATCAAGCGCCCCTCGTAGCTACCGTCGGCCAGCGGCGGAAGATGGGGTGCCGATAAGAATCGTGCCACACGAGGTAATCGGGGCGTGACGGCAACGAATGTCCGCCAAAACACTCTGGGCTGTGGCGCGTTTCCGCAGGTGGGCGCTGTACGCAGCATCGTCACGCCATCCGGGGACCGAATACGTCGATAGCGACAACTCGATTCAAGATCACATAATAGCCGTTTCACCGGGGTTTTCTCTCGCTATATGCCCCAGGTGACGCCATCCTTCGCTCGAATAGCCCTGTGCGCGATGCTGTTCCAAGGCCCGGTGGGGTGTAGAGGGTGTTCCACAGGGTGTTATGACGCACAGGGCGACGCAGTTGAGGATCAGCCCGAGTGCCGAGAGCTGGTCTTCCATGGAGGTCGAGGAACGGTTTCGCGGGATCCGGTTCTCAATCGTCCTCGTCGGGTGCGTCCGGATCACGCAGCGGCCGGTGAGCCCCGCCCAGGTCGGGCAGGTGGAAGCTGTAGTGACCGTCGAGGCGGATGTGGCGGCGGATGAATGGCGACAGCCGGGCAGCGTCCTCGTCACGGACCGGGTAGCCCTGTGCGCGCAGCTGCCAGAGCACGGTCGAGGTACACCGAATTCCACAGCACGGTGATATTCAAACGAGCCCGAGCGCGGACAGTTGGTCCTCCATGCCGTCGAGGTAGGCGCGCACGAGTTCACCCTTGCGGCCGTGGAAGATGCTGCGGCCCAGGTCGTGGCGTCCTTCTTGAAGGTTGGCCTGGGCCTTGGCTTCGCGCCGGTAGGGTTCGTCGTCGGCCAGGCGCAGGATGTACAGGGTCTTGAAAATCCGGCCGTAGCCGGCGATGGCCTGGCCCAGCGCGGTGGGGTTGCCGTCGCGGGAAATCATGCGCGTGACCTCGTGCGCGGAGACCTCACCACGGTTCATCGACACCGCCACCCGGCACATGTCCTCCCAGTGGGAGCACACTTTCTCTATGTCGATCCGCCCTCGTGCAGCCTTGTCCAGCGGGCCGTAGTCGGCAGCCGGGTCGATGCGCCACAACCGCTGATCGGGCAGGTGTTTCAGCTGCGGCCGGTACTTGCGGCCCAGCAAATGCAGCAGGCCGAAGACTATGTCCGAATACGATCCGGCGTCTGAAATGATGTCGTCGGGAACCTTGCTGCTCTCGGGTTGGCGCAGGATCACGTCGATGGCGTTGAGCGAGTCGCGCGGGGTGCCCGACACGACCATCGCGTTGAGCCCGGCGGCCTGGTCGTTGAGCATGTTCAGCCAGGTACTGCCCCGTTTCGGTCCGAAGTATTTTCGGTTGGGTCGGGCGTGGATGGACCGGACAGGTACCACGAACCGCATCCCGTCCACGCTGGCGACGCAGCCACCGCCCCACAGCTGAGCCAACCGCACCTCGGATTGGGCGTTGACCAGCACCGTGTTCGCTGCGGCCATCGTCTCCGCCCGTAGATAGTGCTGGTCGACGTGGCGCAGCCGATCACGGGTCAACGCGTCGACACCGGGCGAGGTCACCGGAACGAGCCCGACGTTCATGGCCTGGGCGCACAGGTCCGCGGCCATGGACACACCCAAGTCCGCGACGCGGGCCTTGGTGCCGGCGACGTGGGTGAACGACTCCCCGAACTCCGGATGCCAGCTCATCACTTCCAGGACCATCGTCATCGAGGTAGAAGAAGCGTTCCAGCTCGCCTCTCGACAGCACACCGAACCGGCCGTACCCGGCCCCGCCCTCATCACGCACAACCCGAAATGCAACCACCACACACCCGCCAGCACCCACTAATCCGGCGAATCAACCTTCACAGCAACGTGCTTCGATCACCAGCACTCGCTAACGCCAGTTTCCGTTCGACTGGACCCCACGTGCCGTAGCCGATGTCGGCCGCGACGAGTGGACGCCGATCGGATTCGCCCAGCAGGAGTCGGGTTCGATCGCTGCGTGCCGACAGAGCAACCAGTCGATGGGCGCTCCACGATCCGCTTGCTACTACTCGCCGATGCGGGCGATCGTGTCCGCTACCCGTTGCAGGTGGTCGGCCATCGCTTGGCGCGCGGCCTCGGGTGAGCCCGCCTCGATGGCCCGGACGATGGCCTCGTGTTCGCGATCGGAGTCGGCGCGGCGGTCTTGGGTCAGATTGAGGAATTCTGACTGCGGGTCCAGCGCGCGGCGGGTGTCGGCGACCACCGCGGTCAGCATTCTGTTTCCGCTGGCGGCCGCGATGGCGGTGTGCAACTCGCCGTCGTAACGGACCCATTCGCGGGCGTCTGTGGCCCCCGCCAGCTTGTCGAGCAGCTCGAAAAGCTGCCGCAGCTGGTCCGGCGTGCGGCGTTGCGCGGCGAACCCAGCGGTGGGGATCTCGATGAGTTGGCGGGCCTCGATCAGATCTGCGGCGTCGACACCGGCGAACGTCAGCTGCGGGCTCTCCTTCTTGGAGACGACGAAAGTTCCTCGGCCCGTGTGCGTTTCGGTGAGGCCGAGGGTCGCGCAGGCGTGCAGCGCCTCCCGCACCACCGGACGGCTGACACCGAACTGCTGAGCCAAGGCGAGTTCGGCGGGCAGGCGGTCGCCTACCGCGTACTCGCCGCTCTGGATCAGCTCCTTAAGCCGACGAAAGACCGCTTCCGTGGCGCCGATGCGGTGCACCCGGCCTTCTTCGACTGTCACGTGACCAAGTATGGAGATCCGCCGATAGAGCGTCAAAACGCTAGCCAGCATGTTTCGCGCCGAGGATTGATATTGACAGGGTGTGTGACCCGAATTACAGTGCAACCTGTCTTACAGCCTGACCGCATGGCAGCCATACTACCTCTACAGTCGCTTACGCCGTGCAGGCTGGATACGGCCCAAGGAAGGTTTCCATGACGCAGAACGACGAACTGTCGGCCCGGCCAGCCACCCCGCAACCAGCAGCGAAGCTCGACATCGGCGACGTCGGCTATCAGAAACAGCTACGCAAGCGCCATATGCAGATGATCGCGATCGGCGGCTCCATCGGCACCGGGCTCTTCCTGGGGGCCAGCGGGCGGATGGCGCTGGCTGGGCCGTCGCTGGCCATCGTCTACATCGTGTGCGGCGTCTTCACCTTCATGGTCGTGCGTGCGCTCGGCGAGCTGGTGATGTACCGGCCGTCGTCCGGTGCGTTCGTCTCCTACGCCCGCGAATTCCTCGGCGAGCGCGGGGCCTATTCGGTTGGCTGGTTGTACTTCCTGAATTGGTCGACCACCTTGGTCGCCGACATCACCGCCGTGGCACTGTACGTGCATTTCTGGTCGCCGTTCGTGCCGATCCCCCAGTGGGTCCTCGCGCTGATAGCGCTGGCGGTGGTGGTCGGTCTCAACGCGGTGTCGGTGCGGCTGTTCGGCGAGTTCGAATTTTGGTTCGCGCTGATCAAGGTAGGCACCATCGTCGCGTTCATGCTGCTGGCGGTGGTGTTCCTCGTCACCGGCACACCGGTCGACGGCAATGTTCCCGGCTTGTCGACGATCACAACTCATTCAAACTCGGTGACGGGCTCGAAGCCCTCGCCCGGCACGGCCGGCCGGGGTGAGAATTCGGGTCTCCGGCGCCTGCATGCCACCACTGGTTCACCGATCGGGGTTGTGCCCCTTGCCTGTTGA
>NZ_VUOT01000075.1:0-4708 GCF_009829295.1 Nocardia sp. CY15 | reverse complement strand
TCAAACGTCATCTCGCCGACGTCGTCTACCACCGGCTCCAGCAAACCAAGCCCCACACCACTTGCCACGAGGCCGCAGCTTGACATAGGAGATTCACGGCGGTTCTTTCGGCTTACGGCGGACGTGGTAGTTGGCGCTTCACATCCTGCCGCCGAAAGAACCGCCCCTCAGCTCACCACCTCTGCCACCGCGTCACCAACGTCATGCCCCACAACAACTAGCTGCGCGAGCCGCGGCCGAGGGCCTGGCCACGGTACTGGTCGGCGACCCGGCAAGACCCGGCAGCGGCCGCCTGTATGAGTGGTGCGGCGAGTACGGCGCCCGCGGAATCGAATTCAGCTACCCCAACCCGGAGGACTACGTCTGGTGAACAACACCCATCCGCGCTATCCGAACCCCCCGCTCGTAGTCGAGGTCAGTGGCGAGTACGCCTGCTTCACCCGCCCGGAGATGAAATCCGAACGCTTCAGCTACGAAGTAATGACCCCGTCGGCCGCCCGGGGAATCCTGGACGCCATCTTCTGGAAACCTGAATTCGACTACATCATCGTCAAGATAGAGGTCCTCAAACCGATCCGCTGGTTCTCCATCCGCCGCAACGAGGTCAAATCGACTGTTTCCGATGATTGGGTCCGTCGCGCGATGGCCGATGCCGGCCTGCACTACGACGTCGAGGACGACCGCGATCAACGCAACACCGTCGGACTGCGCGATGTCGCCTACCGCATCCACGCACAGATCAAGCTCCGGCCACACGCCACAGCGACAGAGGTGGCCTACCGGGAGCAGTTCCGCCGCCGCGTCGACAAGGGCGCTTGCTACTCCCAGCCGTACCTCGGTACCCGCGAATTCTCGGCCCGCTTCGGCAAAGCTACCGCAGCCGAACCCATTTCGGACTGCCGCGACAAGGACAAAGAACTCGGGATAATGCTGCACAGCATCCACTACGACGAGCACGGAGGCGAAACCTACAGTTGGTTTCCCGCCAAGCTGACCAACGGGGTCCTGCGCGTCCCGCCCAACGGCACCCGACTTCCCTCGGCCGGTCCGGCCAAACGCGGGAGGCGAACCGATGCTGATTGACCGACTCGTCAAAAGCCGCACCACCGATGACAGCGTGCCCCGCTACTACCGGATCAGGACGGTGCGGTGGTCGGTCGTGCTCGATGATGCCGGGAATCCGAGTCTGATCGACCGCGCCGACGCCGAGCACAAGGCCGGATCACCTTTGGCGACACCGTATCTGACACGCACCAGCGGTATCGCGGCGATGCTGCTGGTCGACACCCTCGAATACGCCTTCGCTCTCGCCAAGAAGGACGATGACAAGGCCCGCTGCGACTCCGGCCGGCGTCACGACGCCTACCTCGCCATGCTACGGGAGTACCAGGAGTCCAGCGGTGACACCGTCGCGCAGAAGTTGTGTGAATTCTTCACTGGTGGAAGGTATCTCGATGTTCTGGCCGATTTGAGGCTGCGGGAGGCCAAGTCGTCGGATCTGGTCATGTTCCTCGTCGCGGGTGAGCTGGTGCACCTGCGGGAGTCGGCGACCAAGTTGTGGGCAGCAGTGGCACGAATCCGCAAGAGCTCTGGCGGCGAGGGGTTCTGCTTGTCGTGTATGAACCTAGGGCCGCTGTTGAAGACGGTTCCGGAGATGGTCAAAGGCAGCCTGATCCCTGTGGGTGTCGACGCGTCGGGGCGGCCCAAACGCGGCAGGGACGCGGCGCTGGTGTCGGTCAACACCTCCGCCCAAGGGCGGATGGGAACCTTACAGCTGGCCAACACCCCGCTGTGCGAGGACTGCGGAGGCCAGGCCATGGCTGCGCTGAACAGTCTGCTGTCGGACCCACAGCGTCACCGCCGCGGCGAGGACACCGTGCTGACCTGGTGGCTGCGCGACCCCGCCATCGAATTCGACGTCCGTATCATCGACGCACCCCACCCTGGGCAGGTCGCGGCACTGCGCCGGGAAGTGTGGAAAGGGGAGTCGGGCACCGTCGTCGAGGGCACCGACTTCTACGCCATCACTCTGTCGGCGAATCAAAGCCGCGTCGTAGTGCGGGACTGGATCGATGTCCCGGTTCTGGAAATCAAGAAACGCTTCCGGGATTGGTTCGACGACCACGGCACCACACAGCTCTGGGCAGATGGCGTTCACGAAGTCGGGCTGAAGCGGATGGTCCAGGCCACCGGTCGCTGGGACAAACGCCGTGGCTCCTACGTCGTCGGCAGCGCGGCCCGCGGCATCGAACGAGACCTGCTGCGCTGCGCGCTACACGGCGGTTCACCACCACCGCACCTGGTTGTGAGGCTGTTGCATCGCATCCGCAACGACCACCACGTCGACCTGCCCCGCGTCGCGATGCTGCGCCTGGCCCTCAACCGCCCCCCATACCTGAAAGAGAAAGTCATGCCAGGACTCGACGAAACCGCCACCGACCCCGCCTACGTGTGGGGCCGGATGTTCGCCGTCCTCGAATCCGTCCAACGGCGAGCGATCCCCGACATCAATGCGACCATCCGCGACCGCTACTTCGGGCTTGCCATGAGCCAGCCGGCCGCCACCATGCGGATGCTGCGTCTCAACGCCAACGGCCACCTCAAAAAACTCATCGGCAAAGAAGCCACCCGCCCCGCCGGGCGGGCCCTCGACACCCGTCTGGCCAAGATCTCCGAGCTACTCGGTTACGAAACCGCGCTGCCCGCACACCTCGACACCACAGCCCAGATCCGGTTCATCCTCGGCTACGACCACCAACGAGCCGCCGACATGACCGCTGCCCGCGCCGCCAAAGCAGCGAAAGACGCCAAAAACGCTGCCGTCGAGAACATAACAACCGTCGAAGACATAGCCGCGGAAGAAACCGCCGCCGAACTCACCGCCTGAGAGAGACCGACAAGGAGCTTTCGATCATGACCACGTCCCCGCATCTGGACCCCACCCGTAAACACGACTTCGTGTTCCTGTTCGACGTCACCGACGGCAACCCCAACGGCGACCCCGACGGTGGCGGTATCCCCCGAACCGACCCCGAAACCATGCAAGGTCTGGTCACCGACGTCGCGATCAAACGCAAAATCCGCAATATGGTCGGTCTGCTCGGCGAAGGCAAACCCGGCAACGCCATCTACGTCGAAGCCGGAGTATCACTCAACTCCCAACACGAACGAGCCTACAAAGAACTCGACCTGCCCGGCGACAAACCCTCCGAACCGGTCGCGAAGCGCTGGATGTGTGAAAACTTCTACGACGTCCGCATGTTCGGAGCCGTCATGACCACCGGCACGAAAACCGCGGGTCGTGTCCAGGGACCGCTGCAGCTGACCTTCTCTCGCAGCATCCATCCCGTCCTCGCCCAAGAACACGGCATTACCCGCGTCACCCGCACCAAAGAAGACGACACCAAACAAACCGAAATGGGCAGCAAACACACCGTTCCCTACGGCCTCTACCGTGGCATCGGACACTTCAGCGCCCCCCTGGCCACCCGCACCGGTGTCACCACCGACGACCTCGCCCTGCTCTGGCGCTGCATGACCCTGATGTTCGAACATGACCGCGCCTCCACCCGAGGCGAAATGGCCCTGCGTGGCCTCTACATCTTCACCCACCACGACGCCTACGGAACCGCACCCGCCCACACCCTCACCGACACCGTCCACATCACCCCCGACACCCGCCAAACCCCGACAACCCCCATCCGCAACTTTACCGACTACACCATCACCATCGACGAAGCCGCCATCCCCGACGGCGTCACACTCACCAGAATCGTCAGATAGCCCTGGCTACCCGCCGATGAACACACCGCAGGCGTTCCCACACTTAAGAACCCCCAGTGCACACGGATTCCCAAGGAGGTTCCGAACTGACGAACAGCAGTTATGGAAACCGAGGCGCCCCAAACAGACTCCGTCGCGGGGCCCGGTCGACGTTCGCCCAGTTCGCGCACCGTGGCGGTCGCCCTCACGGGCGGCCGAGGATCGCAACACCGACTGGTCGAGCTCCTCGCGGGCGACCATCTCGTGGCGGTCGCCCTCACGGGCGGCCGAGGATCGCAACACCACCACCGAGGACGTGCTCAGCCAGCTGACGAGGTGGCGGTCGCCCTCACGGGCGGCCGAGGATCGCAACGAGCCCCACCTGGACTTGCTGGACCGCATCAACGACGTGGCGGTCGCCCTCACCGGCGGCCGAGGATCGCAACTACGGCTCCCATGGCCCCACCTCCGAGATCGCCAGGGGTGGCGGTCGCCCTCACAGGCGGCCGAGGATCGCAACATTTCCGGGCACCGCGCGGTGCTGGTGCGCAGCGTGTGGCGGTCGCCCTCATAGGCGGCCGAGGATCGCAACCCGACCGGGCCGGGTCAGATCTGCGGGAACGTGGTGTGGCGGTCGTCCTCACGGGCGGCCGAGGATCGCAACATCTGCCGTCGGGTCATGTTTCCGCCGCTGAACACGTGGCGGTCAACCTTACGGGTGACCGTGGATCGCAACCACTTCGATGAAATGGACAACGCGCACCCTTCGATGCGTGGCGGTCGCTCTCACGGGTGATCGAGGATCGCAACGTCGGCGACTGTCGCGTCCGGCTGAATACTGACCCTCTGGTTCCGGGTGAATGTTGACCCACCCGTGAACGATCATGAGGTGCTGAACGTGGAGGACTGGGCGGAGATCCGCCGGTTGCATCGCTCGGAGGGGATG
>NZ_VUOT01000074.1:0-4945 GCF_009829295.1 Nocardia sp. CY15 | reverse complement strand
GGCCCGCAACCCGCCCGAACAACTCATCCAACCCAGCCACCCACGCAGCCAGATCCTCATCCACCGACACTGACACGACGAAATAGGCTACCCGACAACAACATCACGAAGTGCAGCTGGAGTACTAAGCCCGCTGGTTCTTACTTACTTCGTCGTCATGTCAGGGTGGCCGGAGGTGCAACCTCCTCCGGCCACCCGACACCTGACGACAACCAACAACTGCCGAATGGCGTTTTCCGGTGAGGTGGGGAGGGCGGGTGATCGCCATGCGACGAAGGTGGTCGGGACGCGCGAGAAACGCTCCGTTTGGTCCGATGCCCGCGATATCAGTGAACGTGGCCATGTCGCCGTCGATGTGGCGAACTCGCAGTGCTGGCAGACCATTCGGGTTCTCGTTCGAGGCGGGGATGCCACCGGGAAGGGAAACCCTGTGGCATCGTCGATTGCCGCAACCGCAGGGACGGGGGTCGAGCCGGCGACATCACGGTGGCCGGCATCTGCGGCGGGCTGCTGCGGCATCTGCACCGTCTCGTGCGGTTTTATTTATTGCTGAGCTCGAAGTGGCCGTGGTCCGCGTAAATGTGCCGCGGCATATCTGGTCCGGCCGCAGCGAGTTGCGCCATCTTCTCGCGGAACTCAGGATCTTGATTGTCACCTGCGCTTATGGACATGTCGACATCGGCCAGCCATCGAGGCACCGTCGCGAACCGGTCCACTACCTGGCTGTCGAGGTGCCAGACGAGGGTCACGGTGGTACCGGTCTCCTCGTACCAGCCCAGAAACTCGACGTTGTCTGCCAGTCGACGGTACGTAGGTTTCTGGATGGCGTGACGCCCCTTGTGAGGACCCTCGGTCAGCGTGTAGTCGATAAAACCGGCACCAGTGATCCAGGGGTCGAATTCCCAACCGTTGGGCAAGTACAGGTGCAAGCGTTGTCCGACGATAGATTTCAGCATTCGACAGTCCGGGTCGGCCGTGAAGCCAATCCCGATCCCCCTTTCAAGTGAGTTCCTGCGAACGATATTCGATGATCATCATCGCATAGGGCCGGAGACCTTGGTTGTAGATTGAGCGAAGCTTCGGTGTCGGTTTCATTGTGGCACAAAAGATTCCAGGGCATGGCTGCGGTGTTGGCGACTCGCGATTCGCACACGCGGTAGAGGACCGGCGGCGGCTTCGATGCTCACTGAGGTGATCTCACCAAGGTAGGCGACAGATTCCGACTCGTCCGGATCACGACAGAAACATCGGGGCCGGCTCCGGCCGCGGTGGCCAACCGGGAGCCAGAAGCCGACCACCACTCGCGGCCACCGCCACCGCACCCGGCGTCACCGCGCCAAGTTCGGCGAACCGCTCGGCGACCACGACCACGGCCCACTCAACCGCAGCCAGCGCATCCGCCCACGCCGATCCGGCTGCCTTCGGCACCCTCACATCAACCTCCCGCCGCCACGGCGAACCGGACGAATTCCGCCCGCACTACCTCCAGAGGACCAGACACTGGCCGCGCAACGCCGAGCACACGGCACCCCTGCGGCAGCCGGGCGCTGACCTGCTGGAAACAGGTGTTGATGCTGTTGGCATGGTTCCGCAAACACGAAGATATCGCGGTGCTCGGCGCGGCATTCGGCATCAGCCGTGCCACCTCCGACCGCTACCACCACGACGGCATCACCGCCCTCGCGGCCCAAGCCCCCGACCTGCACGAAGCCCTGTACCGTGCCCACGAGGAAGGTCTCACGCACCTGATCCTTGGACGGGAAGGTCTTCGGCGCCGACCGCTGCGGCGAGAAGACCACCAGCGTGAGAGGCGAGCAGATCGACGTGTGGTACTCCGGCAAAGCCCACAGTCCCGGTGGCAACGTCCAAGCCGTCTCGGCGCCAACCGGATTGCCGCTGTGGGTTCCCCGACGTCGGACCCGCCTCGGTGCACGACCTGGTTGCCGCCGCCCGCGACCACGTCCTACCCGCGTTGTACTGGGCAGCGGCACATCTGGACCTGCCGACCCTGGCCGAGCGCGGCTACGAAGGTGCCGGGATCGGCATACACACCCCGATCAAGCAACCCGCCGATGGCCGAGCCCTCGCCCCCAGGGAAACCGCATCTACAACGCGCTGCTCCGTGGGCTGCGCTCCCTGTGCGAGCGCGGCTTCGCCGTGCTCGTCGGCCCGCTGGCGCGCCCTGCGTTTCACGTGCAGCCCCGAAAGAATCGGCACCGTCGTCAAAGCCGCACTCGTTCTCACCCACTTCGAATACCGGCGCGTCAGCCGAAAGTTGGTGAGATCACTTCACTGGGGGATAGGCATCGGTGGCAGTTGCTCGAAAACGACCGGAAATGCCTCCAGCGCCCGGTGGAAGGGTCCCGGCCGCCAGACCAATTCATCTACGGGCACGGCTGGCGTCATGTCAGGCACCGCGGTGCACAACTGATCGATAGCATGCTGCGCGATCTCGTAGGCCAAGGTTTTTGCTGGGCAGCCGTGTGGTCCGCCGCCAAACGCCACATGTGCCCGGTTGCCGATGTGGCTGCCGCCGGGGTCGGCGGCCACGCGGATCGCAGGGTCGTTGTTGCAGGCAGCGAGGCTGACGACGATCGGCTGGTGTGCCTCCAAAAAGATTCCGTCGACCATGACCGGTCGACTCGGATATCTGAAGCAGAAGTTCGCCATCGGCGGGTCGATGAACAAGACCTCGTCGAGGGCGGTCATAGTCGACAAACTCCGACCGTAGTCACCGCCGAACGCCCCGTACCGAGTGTCGGTGAGCATCCGCAACAGTGTGTTAGTGATCAGATTGCGTTCCAGTTCGAAACCGGCACCATAAAAGCTCATCAGCTGAGCGAATACCTCAATGTTGTCGAGCGCGCTGGGGTGGGTCACCAGTCGCGAGGTTGCGTCCTTGTCAGGTTCGGGGTTTGCGCGCTTGAGCGCAATCAACTCCATCAGTGCGTCTTTGATCATCGTCATGCCCTGCTGAGCTGTGAGCGTGCTGCGCTGATCGAAACGCGCCGCCATACCGGTTGCGACCCGTTCCCCGATCTCCGCCGGACAACCGCATATCCGGTTGATGACGTCCAAGACCAAATGGAATGCGTAGTCAGCCATCAGATCGGCTGAACCGCGGCCACAGAACTTGTTGATCAGCGGGATAGCGATGTCCTCGACCAGCGCGCTTATGTTGTACAAGTCGACTCCGTCGATGCTCGCTACGGAGGCACCTCGATAGCGGTCGTGTGCGGCACCGCTGTTGTACCGCGCTGCGGGGAACCAGGCCATCATCGCCAGGACGGGTGTGTCCTGCGGAACGGTGGGCTGCCATTGTCGCGGATCTGACGGGAAGTGGTCGGGATCGTTGAGAATTTTCACCGCGGTCGTGTGGCTTATCACCAGCGTGGCCGGTACTTTCGGCGCCAGGTCGACCGGAACTAGCGAAGTATAACGGCGCCGCATCTCAGCATAGGCACGGTGCGGGTCGGCGGCGAAGTCGGGGTCGTACATCCGAAACCGCTCGGGTGCTTGGTGGAGGGGGGCGGTCGGGTGGGCCGGGGACGACTGCGAGGTCAAAACGTGGCTCCAAGTGGATTGAGTTAGGACGTGGATCGCGATGACGGATACAGACTCGAATTACGTTCACCGATTGGAAGTAACAGGCTCCTGTTCGGTGCCGGCATCGGCGACGACTTTTCTCTTCTGCGTTCATGCACGGGTCGATAGGCCGACGGGTAGCATTGAATCGCGCGTTTCATCGTGGACGCAGACCATCGCGGTGAGCGGTGTTGTCCATGAAATCGCCTCAGCGACATACTGATTCATGCGCGCGTGCCTCTCGTCAGGTCGGTCCAGAACTATAGTCCCCGCGATGAAGTTCGCAATCCCTGGTGCCTGCGGGCCGGCCGAGCCGACATAGCCCCGGGAGGGCGCACGCGGTCGCGAGGCGCGTCGAGCCTCGCCGCGATCCCGAGAGCGGGCTCGCGCGTAGGTCGTCGCTTCGCATGAGCAGGTCCGGGAACGAAGTTGTCCAGCAGCCACCCGGCTCCGCGCCCGAATCCATCGATGCAGTCTTTGCTCGGCGTTGAGCTCGCTTTCGTCGATTCCCTCGTACAGCGCCGGATCTTGCAGAGCTGGCAGACACGCCTTCACCGCCGTGAGGCGGCGAGAAAGCTCATCCGGATCCAGAGCCTCTGGGCGACGGGTGCGCGGAAGTAGCGACAGTAGACTGCGGCGGTACCTGTCTCTGTTGGACGGAGGATGTTGCCTCGAGCTGGAAGCCGATTCCGTTGATGCGGCCGGGTTCATGACAGGTTTTTCTCCGGGGGCGCAGATGGGGGTTTGTGAGCGAGAGGGTGTGGCTCCCCGGTCAGGACTGACAGCGCGTAGGCCACCTCTTCGATGGTCGCGCGGGTATAGATCAAGGTGACATTGTCGGAGTGGTTGCTGGCGTGTCCGGCATATGCCTTCGCGACGGCGTGGCCGAAATTGCGCTCTACCCATGTCAAGGTGGTGTGGCGCAGCCAGTGGCAGGTGATTCCTTGCTGCTTGACCCACGGCAGCTGCTTGCCGATCTGACTCCAAATGGTGGTGAAGCGCATTGTGCTGATCGGATCGCCGTTTCGGTAGCGCAGGAGTCTTTCGTGGGCGTTAACGGGAATCGGCCTGCCGTTTTGCGCTAGGAGATTGGTGGGATCTCGAGGCTGTACGCGTGAATCGTAATGGTCCACAAGTGCGCGCATGAGTGTCGGCGACACGGGTTGCCACCGCTCGGTGTTGCCTTTTTCACGCAGTAGGATCAGGCATTGGTGCTCGTCCAGATCCTGCTTCCTAACAGTTCAGTTCAGAATGAGTCGGTGTGACGGTTTGCTCTGCGGCGCAACGTGTCCGACACTTTCGGGGTGGTTGATGAGGTGGTGACCGATGCGTTATGGGTGCGGCTGGAGCCGTTGATTCC
>NZ_VUOT01000008.1:0-219488 GCF_009829295.1 Nocardia sp. CY15 | reverse complement strand
CGTTGAAGACTCACAACCACACCCCCGAAAGGGTGCAATCAGATCAAAAACTAGAGTCCGAAAACCTAGCAAAACAATCGCCAGCAAAAAGCTGACAAAAAATGCCCGACCCTCCACACGGGGAGTGCAAGAGCCGGAACCAAAAAATATTTGGCACTGACATTCATCGACACACTATTGAGTTCTCAAAGAACACACGCACACACATCCGGGCCGGTCTCAACCGAACCTTCTGTGAGGCAACTTTTCCAGTCTAAGCACGTAGTCAACCGAAGTCAAGTCCTGCCGGATGACCCACGCCACTCCGTATATCAGGCGCTCCTCGTCCTACCTCGTTTCCCGGTCCATCCGCTCAGCGTCTCCGCTTCGCTTCTCGGCTCCGGGTCGGTGTCCGTGTCGCTCTGACTTGGACTAAGTTACGCGGCGGATAACGCTACGTCAAATCGCCTGAACAACTTAGCGTTTCCGCAGGTCAGAGGGCGGGATTCGGAGTGATTGGCGGCTTGAATCACACGGATGTGATTCAAGCCACCACGAGGTTACACCCCTGCCCGCAGAACTCCGGCGAGGTTCTTCTTGCCGCGCCGCAGGACGAGCCAGCGTCCGTGCAGGTAGTCGGCATCGGCCGGAGTCCAATCGATATCGGAGATCTTCTCGTTGTTCACCGAGGCGCCGCCTTCGTTCACCGCGCGGCGAGCGGCCCCACGGCTCTCGGACAAGCCGGTCGCGACCAAGAGATCCACGATGGTGTTCGGCTCGCCTGCCTTGACCTGCGCGACCTCGCCGTCGATCGCAGCTTCGCGCAATGCCGCGCCGAGGGTCGCCTCGTCCAGCTCTCGCAGTTCGCCCCGGCCGAACAGCGCTTGACTGGCCAGCTGCACGGCGCGCGTGTCGGCTTCACCGTGCACCAGGGTCGTCATCTCGGCCGCGAGCCTGCGCTGCGCTTCCCTGGCGTGCGGGCGTTCGGCGGTCGCCCGCTCCAGTTCGTCGAGTTCCTCGCGGGACAGGAACGTGAACCACCGCAGGTAGCGCACCACGTCGGCATCGGCGGTGTTCACGAAGTACTGGTACCAGGCGTAGGGGCTGGTCATCTCGCGATCGAGCCACAGGCTGCCGCCGCCGGTGGACTTGCCGAACTTCTTGCCGTCGGCGGAGGTCACCAGCGGAACGGTGAGGGCGTGCACGGACGCGCCGTCCACCCGGCGGTTGAGCTCGACGCCGGCGATGATGTTGCCCCACTGGTCGGAGCCGCCCACCTGCAGTGTGCAACCGTAGTTGCGGCGCAGCTGCAGGTAGTCGTTGGCCTGCAGCAGCATGTAGCTGAACTCGGTGTAGGAGATGCCCTCGCCCTCCAGTCGTCGCTTGACGGTGTCACGCGCCAGCATGACGTTCACCGAGAAGTGCTTGCCGACATCGCGCAGGAAGTCCACCGCGGACAACGGCCCGGTCCAGTCCATGTTGTCGACGATGACCGCACCGGTGGGTGAGTCGTCCAGGTCGACGAAACGCTCCAACTGGGATCGGATCCGTTCGGCCCAGCCGGCGACGGTGTCGGCGGAGTTCATGGTCCGCTCGCCGACGTCGCGCGGGTCACCGATCAGCCCGGTGGCGCCACCGGCCAGCACGATGGGGCGGTGTCCGGCTCGCTGGAAACGCCTCAGGGCCAGCAGTGGCACCAAGTGGCCCGCGTGCAGGCTGGCGGCGGTGGGATCGAAGCCTGCATACAGGGTCAGCGGCCCGGCGGCCGCCGCCGCACGCAAGGCATCCAGGTCGGTGGACTGCGCGATCAGTCCGCGCCAGGTCAGTTCGTCGATGATGTCGCCGCTCACGCTGTCCTATCTTTCCGCACGAGGTCCACGGCCTCGTGCGGACCTCGGTGTCGTGGCACGGCGTGGACAGTTGCCGGACTCTCACCGACCGTCGCCGGCACCTGGGAGGCGCATCGACCTTGAACGCCTATCAGGTCGAGACTGCCGCGATGGCCGACTACAACGCGGCACGGCGGCTGGTGGACCGAAGTCGACCGACCGTCCTCGTTCGCGTCTTCGCTCAACGAGACAGCGTTCCACGCACCGCGCGGCGATGCTGTCGTGCCGCTGGTAGGCGATCCAGGCGAACACCACGACCGGCACCAGCGGGAACGGCGCCAGCGCGGGTGCGCCCACGATGAATGAATGCCTGGGTGGCTCCCGCCGATGTCATGGTGACGGAGCGCCCGGCTGCGGTCGGACCGCTCAGCCGCGGCACCGGCAGCCCGACACCACCCGCGACCTCGATCAAGCCTGTGAGGTATCGGAGCCATCGCCGAAGCCGATCTCGTCGAAGATTCCCACGGCGTCGGCCTCACCGACGAGTTTCGGCAGCCCGAGGCGATGATCAGCAACAGGCCGAGCAGGATCCGGAGTGTCCGCAGGATGCGATCGTCAGGCGGACTTCACGGCGGGCAGCGGAGCACGCGGACTGCGGCGGTACACCGACACCGCCCGCGAACCCGGAAGCCAGAACCGCCACGGCACGTCCGCCGCGCTGCTGACACCGACCCGCGGGCCGCTCGTGATCTCGGCGGCCTCGACCGGGCCGTTCAATTCCAACCGGATCGGCGATGACGGATCGAACAGTGGAGTTCCGTAGTCGCTCAACGTGATTCCCAACGCGCTGCCGAAGTTGCCCGGCCCACGGGCCAAGCCGAGATCGGAGCGCGCGCCCGGGCGACGCGCCCGTACGGTCTCGAGCCCCTCGATCACCTCGCCGGAGCGGATCAGCACGGCGCTGGCGACTCCATCCGGGCCGCTCGTCACGTTGATGCAGGTGTGCATGCCGTAGCTGAGATAGACGTACAGCACACCGGCAGGACCGAACATCACTTCATTGCGCTTGGTCCGGCCACGACCGGAATGCGAAGCCGGGTCCGGCCACGGCCCGGCCGGGTCGCCCCCGTAGGCCTCGACTTCGACGATGCGCACCGCGACCGGTCCCGACCGCAACGTGGCTCCGAGCAAGCGCCGGGCGGCGGCGGGTGGTTCGACGGCGAGTTCCTCGACAGTATGGGCACACACAGTCGCCATTGTCCTCGACGGCTCCGACATGGCTCGCCGAGCCACTGTGACCGCGGCGCGCAGCCCACACTCGGATCGATCACGCCGGAACCCTGAAGGGGTGCCGCTGAGCCGATCCAAACGGTCGGATCACCGAGGCAGGGTTCGCGGGTGGTGACGACCATAGGACAGGCGTACGGGCCGGGACGTGAGTCCCCGAGCTGTGTTCCGAGTCGGACGAGGCGATCGCACGGCGGCCGGACCACCCTGACGGTTGCGTCGCCTGCCGTCAGGGGCGGGACGGGGACGAAATAGGGACGCTCCCGGATGTGTTGGAGCGCCGTCGATTCTACCGTCGGTCCATGTCTTCGGATTCCCGGCCGCGCAGGTGGCGACGGTTGCTCCTGGTCCTCGTCTCCGTCGTGACTCTGCTGGTTCTGGCCATATTCGCCGGCGTGGCCCGGGTGTACGTCGAGGCGACCGTATCCACGGTCGGCAGTACCGACTTCCGGAACGAACTCGTCGTTCCTCCACTCGCGCCGTCCCGGCTCGGCACCGACGGAATTCGTACGTTCGAACTCGACATGCGACCGGGGCGGAGGGAATTCCTCCCGGGCCGGGCTACCGAGACCTGGGGTTTCAACGGCGACTACCTGGGTCCGACGCTGCGGGCGCGGCGCGGGGAGAAGGTGGCGGTCACCGTGCGCAACAACCTGCCGGAGGCCTCCACCGTGCATTGGCACGGTATGCACCTGCCCGCCGCGATGGACGGCGGCCCGCACCAGATGATCGCGCCCGCAGCGGCGTGGACGCCGACTTGGAGCATCGATCAACCCGCTGCCACGCTCTGGTATCACCCCCATCCGCACGGCGCGACCGAGAGCCATGTGCGCCGCGGATTGGCAGGCATGTTCCTGCTCGACGACGACGTGTCCACCGATCTGCCACTCCCCTCGACCTACGGCGTGGACGACCTGCCGGTGATCGTGCAGGACGTGAGATTCGACGGCGCGGCATTCGACTCCGCGCACAGGGTGTTCCGCGATGCCGGATTCCTCGGCGATCGGACGATGGTCAACGGGGCGCTCGCGCCCTACCGGAACGTCGCCGATGAACTCCTCCGCCTGCGACTGCTCAACGCTTCGACCGCACGCACTTACACCTTCGAGTTCTCCGACCTGCGCGCGTTCTTCCTCGTCGCCACGGACGGCGGCCTGGTCGAACGCCCCAGCAGCCTGGCTCGGCTGCGGTTGTCGCCGGGCGAGCGAGCCGAGATCGTGGTGCGGATGCGGCCGGGCGAGCGCACCGTGCTGCGCAGCGGCGAACTCGACGCCGGGCTCGATTTCTGGACCCAGCGTTTCTCCGGTGGGGACGACACCTTCGACCTTCTCGAACTGCGCGCGGCCCAGACGCTGCGGCCCTCACCGGCCTTACCCGCGACGCTGGCTTCGCCCACCACGCCGGATGGCGGCGATTCGGTGCGGGAACGGCATTTCGACCTGAACCTGAGCGGGATCAACGGCACGCCGATGGATATGGACCGCATCGACTTCGCGGTCACTCGCGGCACCGCGGAGACCTGGGTGGTGCGCAACAACGACGGGATGCCGCACAACTTCCACGTCCACGACGTGCAGTTCCGCGTGCTCGCACTGAACGACGGCCCACCGCCGGCCGGGCCGAAGGACACCATCTACCTGCCCCCGGGGAGCACGGCGCGACTGGCCATGCGGTTCGACGGCCCGGCGGATACCGACTCGCCGTACATGTACCACTGCCACCTGCTCTGGCACGAGGACCTCGGGATGATGGGCCAGTTCGTGGTCGTGGACCCGGGCCAGGCAGCGGGCAGACCGCCGACACACCACGGCCACTGATTACTCGGTCCGGCGCTCTTGCCTGGTCAGCCCAGGCGAGATAAATTCATCACATAGTGAATTCAACACTCGATGAATTGAGGCGGCCGTGTCGCAACCCACCCCATCCCCCGCAGTCGAAGTACGGAACCTGCGGGTCCGCCGCGGCGGCCGGGAGGTCCTGCGCGACGTCTCGCTGACCATCCCGTCCGGTTCGATCACCGGGCTGCTCGGTCCGTCCGGGTGCGGCAAGACCACGCTGATGCGCTGCGTCGTGGGCACTCAGATCACGGAGTCCGGTGAGGTCACCGCGCTCGGCATCCCGGCGGGCTCCGCGGCGTTGCGCCACCGGATCGGCTACGTCACCCAGGCGCCGAGCATTTACAACGACATCAGCGTCCGCGAGAACGTCGCGTACTTCGCCGCGCTCTACGGCCGCGACCGCTCCGACGTCGACGACGCGATCACGGCGGTCGGCTTGACAGAGCACGCCCAGCAGCGCGGTGACGAGCTCTCCGGCGGCCAGAAGACGCGCGCGTCCCTCGCGTGCGCGCTGGTAGCCCAACCTCAGCTGCTGGTCTTGGACGAACCGACGGTCGGTCTTGATCCCGTGCTGCGGGTCGAGCTGTGGAAGCAGTTCCACGAGCTGGCCGCGAACGGGACGACCCTGTTGGTGTCCAGTCACGTCATGGACGAGGCCGAGCACTGTGACCGGCTGCTGCTGATGCGCGACGGTCAGCTGCTCGCCCAACTCAGTCCCGACGAACTACGCGCGCGGACCGGGGAACAGAACCTGGAGACCGCCTTCCTCACACTGATCACGATGGGACAGAACGCATGACCGCCACCTCGGCAGCCGCGCCCCGGCGGACGCCCACGATGCGTCCCTACGCCGCGACCACCGGTCGCATCCTGCGGCAGCTGCGCAATGACCACCGCACCGTCGCCATGATCCTGGTGGTTCCCGCCCTGCTGATGACGCTGCTGTATTTCATCTACAAGGACACCCCGACCAACCCGATGAATCCGGTCTCGCTGTTCGACCGAGTCGGCATCAGCATGCTCGGCATCCTGCCGTTCATCGTGATGTTCCTGATCACCGCGATCGCCATGCAGCGCGAACGCACCTCGGGCACGCTGGAGCGGCTGCTGTCCACCCCGCTGACGAAACTCGACCTGCTCGCCGGATACGGCACCGCGTTCTCGCTGGCCGCCGCCGCTCAAGCGACCGTCGCCTGCCTGGTCTCCTTCGGGTTGCTGGGGCTCGGCGCGGCGGGCAGCCCCGGTTGGGTCGTGCTGATCGCGGTGGTCGACGCGGTGTGCGGGGTGGCCCTCGGCCTGCTGGCAAGCGCTTTCGCCCGCACCGAATTCCAGGCCGTACAGTTCATGCCGGTCGTGGTCGCACCGCAGATCTTCTTGTGCGGCTTGCTCGTTCCCCGCGACCAGCTGCCCGATTGGCTGGAGGTGATCAGCGACGTGATGCCGTTGAGCTACGCGGTCGATGCGCTGCAACAGGTTTCAGTGCATCCGGAGGTCACCGGTGCGATGTGGCGTGACCTGGCCATCGTCGCGGCATTCGCGATCGTCGCCCTGTGCCTGGGCGCGGCGACGCTACGACGGCGGACCGAGTGAGGGCAGGCGACGATTCCGGCGGTGCCGAGCGGCCCCTGCGCACCGGGCGTCGACCAGGGCGATCGGGCGCCCGCGAGGCCATCCTCGCGGCCGCCCGCGCGCGTTTCGCCGAGGCGGGCTTCGACAAGACCTCGGTGCGCGCGGTCGCCGCCGACGCGGGGGTGGATCCGGCCCTGGTGCACCACTACTTCGGCACCAAGCAACAGCTCTTCGCAGCGGTGGTGGAGCTGCCGGTGGATCCCGAGGCGACCTTGCGGATCCTCGATTCCGTGCCCCTGGAACAGTTGGGCGAGACCATCATTCGCGCGGTCGTGGGGGTATGGGACTCCCCGGCGGGTCCCGGTGTGGTCGCGGTGGTGCGCAGCATCCTGGCCGGCAACGACGACCCGGCGCTGGCCAGGACGTTTCTCTTGGAAGTCGTGCTGGAACGCGTCCGCCAGCGCATCGCCACCCCGGAGGACGACGGTCGCACCCGGGTCGCACTGGTGGCGTCGCAGATGATCGGCGTGCTGGTGGGCCGCAAGATCATCGGCGTCGAGCCGCTGGCCTCGATGCCCGCGGCCGACCTGGCGGCCACGGTGGGCCCGACGCTGCAACGCTATCTGACCGGTGACATCACGCGGAGACCGGCGTAAAGGTCACCGCTGCGCGGGCCGTCACTCCACGACTTCCACGACGTCACCCGGCCACAGGTACTCGTAAAACGCCTTCGCGCCCTCGTGGGTCATCCGGACGCAGCCGTGCGACTTCTTCTCGATCGGGCCGACGTGGAAGGCGATGTCGCCGTTGAAGAAGGTCGCGTACGGCATCGGAGCGTTGTGCATGGTGCTCCAATGGAACTCCTTCTTGAACGACACGCGGAAGACTCCGGGCGGCGTCTCGTATCCGGGCATCCCGTGCGAAATGGGGGTCGGGCCGTAGACCACCTTGCCCTCGTCCATCAGCCAGGCTTCATCCGTCGACAGCCGCATGCACGCACGGGCCGCCGTGGAACACGGCGCGACCGGCGGCGGGGGCGGAATCAGGGCGGGCATACCCGGAATGTCCGGTCCACCCGGCCAGAGCGGTTCCGCCTGCGCGGGCGCCGCTACGACCAATCCCGCCGCGGCCGCGCAGGCAATCGCACATCGAGCTGTCCAGTTACGTAAACGCGAGCTGCTCATTACGTTCCCGACCTCTCTCCCCATACGCCACCTGTGCCGCTCGTCAGGCTGGCCGCACCGCCCCTTTGCTGGAGCGAATGGACCGTCTCGAGGTGCAAATGATCATGGCGGACCCGGCTTCAAACGGTCAATGGAGGCAAAACGACCGTGACTCATCCGTTGCCCGGGGGCCGCCCCGACCGCCGCGAGGCCGACGGGAGAGGAATGGCAGCAGGACGTGCGGAGGATCAGGCGTCGGCCTGCGCGATGAACGCGTCGTGTTCGGCGTCGGTGACGTCCCTGGCTTCGTCGACGAGCAGGACCGGGATGCCGTTCTCGATCGGGTATGCCCGGCGCAGGCGCGGGTTGTAGAGCAGCGCGCTGCCGTCGGCGGCACGGACCAGCCGCAGCGGTCCCTTGTCCTGCGGGCAGGCCAGCAGGCTCAACAGTGTGGCGTCCAGGGTGGTGTGCTCAGGCATACGAGAAAACCTACCTCCCGGGCGGACCGGACCGAGAACCGTCCACACCGAGCGCCGGCGTCCGGCGGAACGAGATGTGGCGATGCCCGAAGAAGCTGGCGCCGGCCACCAGCGCCATCACCGCGACCGCCGACGGGATGCGCGGCAGATGCAGGACCGACACCCCCACCTGGAGCAGCGCCATGTTCAGCGCCAGCCCGCCGGAGTTCACCGCGACGAAGGCGAAGAAATCGCGCCTCAGGCGTCCGCGCACGCGGAACACGAGGGTCCGGTGCAGGAGGAACGCCACGACGACGCTGACGCTGTAGGCCAGGGCGGGTGCGACGGCGGCGGGCACCCGCTCGCCCAGCACCGCCAGCCACGTCACCGTCAAGACCATGCCGAGGCCCGTGTTCACCATGCCCACGAGGGCGAACGCGATCTCTTGACGTCGCACCAATCGCAGCAGCGGACCGGGATCGGCGGGAAGCGGCGTGGTCTTTTCCGCCACGCCGGTGAGCCGGGCGTCCGTCACGAAGGCCCGAGGCGCCTCCGTCACACCCGCGACGTCGCGCCGCATACCCGTCGTCGGCGCGCCGACTCGATCCGCCGCGCCCCCGTTCATCGGACGGCGTCGGCCAAGTCGGTCTCCGGTGTCACGGCCGTGTCGCCCGGGGACGGCGCGTCACCTGCTTCGACCGATCGGTCCGGCCGCCGCCTGCCGCGCCGGTACACCCACTGCAGCAGCGCGATGCCGAGCATCCCGAGCAGCGACGCGGCGACGCCGATCCGCCAGCCGGGCGGCTGCCAGGACAGCACCAGCTCACCGGAGCTGCCAGCCGGAAGATCGACCGCGACAAAGGTTTTCGCCACCAGGGTGGACGGGATCTCGCGGCCGTCCAGCGTCACCCGGTAGCCCGGCCAGCCGAGCCGCGCGAAGACGACCCGCCCGCCCTCCGGCGAACTCACGCGGACCCTGCTGGTCGTGTCCGATTCGGCGACCGATGTGGCCGTCACGCCCTGGACGGCCGCGACCCGGCCGTCGCGGGCCGAGATCAGGCCGTCGATGCGTTCCAGCACCGCGATGTACTTCTCGTGCCCCGGATAGTCGACCCACCTCCAGCCGGAGGGCGCGGGCTGGTCGCGCGCGTCCGGATACAGGGCGCGATGCAACACGACCCGATCGACTTTCATCAAGTCGACGATGGTCCGGCCGGTGGTCGGCTCGGCGGCGAAGGCGCGCCGGTAGGCGTCCGGGCAGACGCTGGTGTCCCATCGCATGCACAGCGTCTCGCCGAACCAGTAGTGCCCGTTGGGGGTGTACCCGCTGACGTAGGTCAGCTCGAGATTTTTGGCGTAGTTGCCGAAAACCAGCGAGCCATACGCACCGGAGAGATTCCGTTCCGCCGGCGGGATGAGCATACGGTCCCCGAGTTGGAGCGTTGTGCCCGCGAAATCGGGGAACGCGGCCTTCATCTCCGACCGGTTCTCCGGCAGATTCCAGCCCATCGGCGTCGGTTGCGCGGCCGACACCTGCCAATACGCGATCGGGAACACCGAAACGACGACCAGCGCGCACGCGGCCGCCGTGCCGTGGCTGCGCCCGAGCCAGACCGCCACCGCGCCGAGCGCGGCCACACCGAGCGCCGCGAGGACGTGCCCGACCACCTCCTGCGGGGCGGCCGAGAACGAACGCGCCCACAACAGGCCGATGAGCACCGCGGCCGCGATGCCACGCCGCCGCCGGTCCTGGAAGGTCGCGAAGCGGCCCAGCAGCACGCACACCAGTACCAGCAGGCCGAGCGCGACCATCGGCAGCACCCGGGCGGGCCAGCGCAGCGGGCCGATCGCGCCGGGCCCGGCTGTCCACATCAGCGCCATCACCGCGAACAGCGCGGGCGCGACGAATTCGCGCGCGGCGCGCAGCGCCCGGGGCCAGTCGACGAAGGCCAACGCCGGAATCAGGAACCACGCGATGTAGACCACCGGCATCGGCTGCACGTACCCCCACCAGGAATTGAAGGCGGGCAGCGAACTGGGCAGGCTGGCGTTCAACGACTCCGACCACGGCACCGTGAGGAACTGGTCGTTGTTGATCTGCGCGGTGCCGCGCCAAGTCACCTTCGCCGACAGCATGCTCGGCAGGTAGGTCGCCAATCCGGCCAGAGCCGCACAGGCCGCGACCGTGAGCAGGCGCAGGGAGGGCCGCCACGCCTTCTGATGGACGAGTTCGCCGATCGCGACGGCGCCCACCATCAGACCGGCCTCGACCGCGGGAAAGATGTACTGCACCGAGATGGCCAGGTACAGGAAGACGAACGTCGGAATCGGCCCGCTGCGCCCGCGGGCGTACCGCACCCCCGAAGCCCACGCGTGCGCCATCCAGGCGGTGCCGGTGAACGCGGTCATCCAGCTGGCTTCGTCGAAGAACAGCAGCCATCCCGTGAACGGCATGGCGACGCCGGCCACCGCCGCCCAAGGGGCCTTCGCCCCGTAGGCCGAACAGATCCGATAGACGCCGAGCGCGAGGATGATCGCGAAGATCAGCTTCACCACGGTGGCGTACAGCGCCAGATTGTCGACCGACGGAGCGATCAGGTCGATCAGCAGTTGCGGCGGATTGAGCAGACCGGCTTCTTCGATGGCGTAGTTGCCTGCCATCCAATGCTCGGGCACCAGCGCGGGAAAACGTCCCTCGCGCAGATACCGGCCGAGCATCACCCAGAGCGGGGCGTACTGCGACTCCGTGTCGTCGGTATAGAAATGCCGGGCATTGGCTAGTAGAACGGCACCGTATCCCGCGATCACCCCGAGCGCCGTGATAGCGCCCCATGTGAGATCTTCTCGCGAAGGAAAGGTTCGACGTTCGGCCACGAGTCACAGACCATACCCGCAACTCGGCGCCGTTCCGGCAAGCCAGTGCCGGAAGGCCGTCGGCGAAGGCGCTATCCGGTCGCGTGCGCCGACGGGGTCTCCGGCCTACGGCGGAACGAGATGTAGCGATGGCCGAAGAAACTGGCGAACGCGACCAGCCCCATCACCACGACCGCCGCCGGAATCCGCGGCAGGTGCAGCACCGAGACGGCCAGCGACAGCAGCACCGTGTTCATCAGCAGCCCACCGGAATTCACCACGACGAAGCCGGCGAAGTCGCGCAATACCCGGCCGCGCACCCGGAACACGAGGGTTCGGTGCAGAACGAAAGCGACGACGATCCCCATGCCGTAGGCCAGCACCACCGAGACGGCGGGCGGCCACGCGTCACCGAGCACCGCGAGCCACGCGACCGTCAGCCCCATGCCGAGCAGGGTGTTGCACGCGCCGACCAGGGCGAATGCCACCTCCTGACGACGGACCGCCCGCACCAGCAGGCCTGCCTCGGGCTCCGGTGCCGCCGCGCCGGGATCCGCGACCACGGGACGCGCGTTCGTCTTCACGAAACGACGTCCGCCAATTCGCGATCCGTCTCGGCGGGTTCGGCGGCGCCGGTCTGCTCCGGCTGCTCGCGTCGCCGGGAGCGGATATACAGCCACTGCAGAACGCCGAGGCCGAGCACGCCGGCCAGCGCGGTGGCGATGCCGATCTTCCAGCCCGGGGGACGCCAGGTCAGCACCAGTTCGGCGTTCTGGGTACCCGCGGGAACCTCGACGGCGACGAAGGACTTGGCGACAGTCGTGATCGGAAGAGACTCGCCGTTCAAGGTGACGCGGTATCCCGGCCAGCCCAGCCGGGCGAACACGACCCGGCCGCCGTCGGCCGAGGACACGCGGACGCGGCTGGTGGTGTCGGTTTCGGATATGGACGTCGCGGTCACGTCGTCGGCGGCGGCGACGCGGCCGTTCTTCGTCGAGACGAGTCCGTCCACCCGTTCCAGCACCGCGATGTAGCGCTCGTGACCGGGATAGTCCACCCACTTCCAGCCCTCGGGCGCCGGTTGGTTGCCCGCGTCCGGGAACAGCGCTCGTTGCAGCACCACCCGGTCCAGCTTCATCAGGTCGACCAGCGGCCGTCCCGTGGACTGCTCCGGCGCGAACATCCGCCGGTAGGCGTCCGGGCAGACGCTGCCGTCCCAGCGCATGCACAGCATCTCGCCGAAGTAGAAGTGACCGCTCGGGGTGTAACCGTTCACATAGTCGAGTTCGACGCCGCGAGCGTAGTTGCCGAAGACCAGTGACCCGTAAGCGCCCTCGACGCTCTTGTCCTGAGGCTGCAACAGACCGCGGTCGCCGAGCTGGATCGAGGTACCCGCGAAGTCCGGGAACGCCGCCTTGGCCTCCGATCGCTTCGCGGGCAGGTTCCACGACATCGGAGTCGGTTGCGCGGCGCTGACCTGGAAGTACGCGATCGGGAACATCGCAAGGACGGTGAGAGCGCAGACCGCCGCGGTCCCCTTGGTTCGCCCGAGCCACACCGCCGCGGCCACCAGGGCGGCCAGCGCGAGCGCCGCGACTACGTGCCAGATCGCGTCGTGCGGGTCGGCGGAGAACGAGCGCACCCACAGCAGCAGGATCAGCACGCCCGCCGCTGTGCCGCGGTTCTTCGGGTCGCGCACGGTCCCGTAGCGGCCCAGCAGCACGCACACCAGCACGAGCAGGCCGATGGCCAGCATCGGCAGCACGCGCGCCGGCCAGCGCAGCGGTCCGACCGAGCCGGGACCCGCGGTCCACATCAGCATCATGATCGCGAAGATCGCGACCGCGCTGAGTTCCCGCCAGGACTCCTTGGCCCGGCGCCAGTCGATGAACGCCAGGGCGGGAATCAGGAACCACGCGATGTAGGTGACCGGCAGCGGCTGCACGTAACCCCACCACGAACTGAACGCGGGCAGCGAACTGGGCAGGCTGGCGTTCAACGACTCCGACCACGGCACCGTGAGGAACTGGTCGTTGTTGATCTGCGCGGTGCCGCGCCAAGTCACCTTCGCCGACAGCATCGACGGCAAGAAGGTCAGCAGACCCGCGAGCCCGGCGCAGCCCGCCGCGAGGGTCAGCCGGAGCACCGGCTGCCACTTGCGCTGGTACACGAGTTCGCCCACGGCCACCGCCACCAGCATCAGCACCGCTTCCACCGCCGGGAAGATGTACTGCGTCGAGATGGTCAGATACAGGTAGACGAAGACGGGGACGGGCCCGCCGAGACCGCGCGTGTAGCGCACCGAGGCCGCCCAGGCGTGCACCAGCCACGCGGTGCCGGTGAGCGCGGTCATCCAGCTGGCTTCGTCGAAGAACAGGAAGAAGCCCGACAGCGGCAGCGCGATGCCCGCCACCGCCGACCAGGCCGGCCGCCCGCCGTAGGCGAGGCAGACGCGGTACACCCCGAGCGCTGCGATGATCGAGAAGATCAGCTTCACAACGGTGGCGTACAGCGCGACGTTGTCCACCGAGGGTGCGATCAGATCGATCAGCAGCTGCGGCGGATTGAACAGTCCCGCGTCGTCCATGGTGTTGTTGCCCGACATCCACTGTTCGGGGACCATGACCGGGAACTCCCCCGCGCGCAGCGCACGGCCCAGGCCGACCCACAGCGAGGTGTACTGGGACTCGGTGTCGTCGGTGAAGAAATGCCTGGCGTTGGCCAGCAGGACAGCGAGGTAACCCGCGACCACTCCGAGCGCGGTGATGACCCCCCACCGGTAGACATCTCGCCGCGAATAGACATCCGGCCGCGAGCCGAGCACTGCACTGTCCGTCACGAGTTCCAAACCCTACAGGGCGGCTGTGCGGTTGGCATCGCTCGTGGACGCCGCCAAGATGGGGGCATGATCAGCTGCTCCGGTGGCCGCGTATCGCACCGTGCTAAAGTCCACACCGGTTCGGGCTCTGCAGTTCTGCAACGAGTACCGGCACGCACCGTCATCGAAAGTCGATCCAGCTGATGCCGATTCCCCCCGCCCGTACATTCCGTTCCGGCGCCCCCGCCACGAACGGTGACCCGGCACGGCCCGGCGTGGATCGGCCGCACCGGGTGTCGGTGGTCGTGCCGGTGTACCGGGGTGAGGACACGATCGCGGGTCTGGTCGCCGAACTGCACGATCTCACGCGCCCCGTCGAGACGCCGGGCGGCACCACGTTCACGGTCACCGAGATCATCCTGGTGCACGACCACGGCCCCGACCGTTCCGACGTGGTACTGCAGGAACTGCAGCGAACCTATCCCACGGTGCGCACCGTCTGGCTCAGCCGCAACTTCGGCCAGGACGCCGCCACGATCGCCGGGATGTCGGTCGCGGCCGGTGACTGGATCGTCACCATGGACGAGGACGGCCAGCACGATCCCCGCTTCATCAGCACGTTCCTGGACACGGCCTTGGCGCAGCGAGCCGACCTGGTCTACTCCAAGCCGAGCAACACCAGGCCGCACGGATTCCTGCGCAATCTGACCTCGCGCGGAGCCAAGCTGGTGCTCGCGACGCTGTTCGCGTTCCCGGATTCCACCCGGTTCGAAAGCTACCGGCTCATCCGTGGGGACATCGGCAGGCAGCTCGCCGAAGTCGCCTCCAACGGCGTCTACCTGGACGTCGCGCTGACCTGGGTGGTCGGCGCCGTCGCGCAGGCGCCGGTGGTGTTGCGGGCCGAGGGCAGGGAGGAGTCCGGCTACAACTACCGTCGCCTGTTCTCGCTGTTCTGGAAGATGGTCCTGTGCAGCGGCACCCGCGGATTGCGGCTGGTCAGCCTGCTGGGCGTCACGCTGGCCCTGGCCGGCGTCGTGATGGCCGCGATCGTCGTCTTCGAAGCGCTGACCACCGACGGCTGGGCACCCGAAGGCTGGGCCTCCACCATCGTGGTGCTGCTGCTGTGCTCCGGCGCAGTGCTCTTCTCGCTCGGGCTCATCGCCGAGTACCTGGGCGTGGCCCTGCACATCCTGGTGGGCAAACCGCTCTACCTCACCGTCGAGACGCCGACGCCGCGTCCGGCCGACACTTCGGAATTGACCGCGACCACCGCCAGCAGGGGGACCGACCGGGTTGAGCACTGACCGCGTCATCTTCAGCCGCCCATTCCGGGCGCGCCGGGAACTAGCGAACCTGGAGGCCGTGCTGGCCTCCGACCACAGCCATGGCGACGGACAGTTCACCGCGTCGGCCACCGCGAAGCTGAAGGCGATCACGGGCGCGCCGCACGCCCTGCTCACCACCTCCTGCACGTCCGCGTTGGAGATGGCGGGCCTGCTGCTGGAGCTGGGCCCCGACGACGAAGTGATCGTGCCCAGCTTCGCGTTCACCTCCACCGCCACCTCGATGGCGCTGCGCGGCGCCACATGCGTCTTCGCCGACATCGATCCGGCAACCGGCAACCTGGACCCGGCGTCGGTGGCCGCAGTGATCACCGAGCGGACCAAAGCCGTGGTGGTCATCCACTACGGTGGCGTCGCCGCCGACATGGACGGGTTGCTGGCCCTGGCGAACGCGCACGGCTTCGCCGTCGTCGAGGACAACGCGCACGGGCTCGGCGGCACCTGGCGCGGCAGGCAGCTGGGCACCATCGGCACGATGGGCACGCTCAGCTTCCACGACACCAAGAACGTGCACTGCGGCGAGGGCGGCGCGCTGCTGCTCACCGACGAGATCCTGATGGCGCGCGCCGAGATCATCCGGGAAAAGGGCACCGACCGTGCCCGGTTCCTGCGCGGAGCAGTGGACAAGTACTCCTGGCAGGACATCGGCTCCAGCTATCTGCCGAGCGAGCTGAACGCGGCCGTGCTCGACGCGCAACTGGACGAGTTCGACACCATCCAGGCCGGACGGCACCGGGTGTGGGACGCCTACGCCGCCGCCCTCCCGGACTGGGCCCGGCGCAACGACGTGCGCCTGATGTCCGTGCCCGCCGATCGCGGGCACACCGCGCATCTGTACTACCTGCGCACCCCGACCGAGCGACGCCGCGACGACCTCATCATGCACCTCGCCGCGCAGGGCATCTCCGCCCCGTTCCACTACATCCCGCTGGACTCCAGCCCGGCCGGCTTCAAACTCGGCCGCACTCCGCGACCGTGCGCCCGCAGCGCCGAGTTCTCCGGAACCGTCGTGCGCCTGCCGCTGTGGCCGGATCTCACCGACGCGCAGGTAGCCCGCGTCGTGGACGCGGTCACCGCGTTCACCGTGTGATCGCGTCGTCGCCATAGACGAGACCCGATCACGGCTTACGCGGTGAGCACGTAGAGCTTCTCCCTGCCGCCCGCGATCAGGGATCGCCGTGCCACGCGCGGCGCGTACGGCGTGAAGAACTCGTCCAGCGTCTGCTCGGTGAAGCGGTGCGCCTGCTCGCCGTCGCCCGCGTCGGTGAACCGCTTGCCGATCGTGGCGAGGACCGGATTGTCGCTGGTCGCCAGGTTTCGGACCGGTTCGGCGACGATCACGTGCTTGCCCGCGGCCGCGAGCATCCGATCGAGGAGGGGGCCCGGCTCGGGGAGGAAATGATAGAGGCTGGCCTGCATGATGACGTAGTCGGCGGCGGGCAGTGCGTCATCCGAACGCAGGTTCCATACCCTGCCCCGCCCGCCCGCTTCGTTCACGCGCGCGACGAAACGCTCGTTCAGGTCCAGGCCCGTGTAGTCGACCGACTTGCGGCGCAAGTAGCGGGTGTAGAGCGTCGCAGGTCCGCAGCACAGATCCACCACGCTCGCTCCCTCAGGGACGAGCTCCGCGATAGCGCGATACCGAGCCGTGTAGTGCCTGCCGTACAACCCGCGCATCAGCACCTCGTAGACGGTCCCGTTGCGGTAGATGAGGCTCGTTCTCACAGGCACTCACTATGCCATCGGTCGGTGAATCCGGCGCTTCGGCAACATGAATCGCGTCAATCGCCCAGCAATGTGTGTGCTTGGTCCTCGGTGAGGATCTCGTAGGCATCGGAAGCCCGGTTGTACCACCAGGTGTCCGGTCCCGGCTCGGGGCGCCCGGCCGCCTGCACCGCACGGGCGGAGGGGCGGAAGGACGAGCTGCGGGGAATGTCGTTCACCACGTACACCAGGTCGGGCCGCTGATCCGGTTCCAGCGCGCGCAACGCCTCGGTGACGTCCTTCGGTTCCAGGTGGAAGCCTTCGCGCACGCTCACTGCGGCCACCGCGATGCAGTGGTCACCGACATTGAGGCCGTAGGTTACTTCCATGTCGACCGCGGTGATGTCGTTGAGCACGTCGACGATCGGCTGCCCGAACACCGGCCCGCGCCGCGTGTGGATCACCGTGTCCGTGCGGTCGATCAGCCAGTAGTCGCCGTCGCTGTCGCGGCGGAACAAATTCTCCGTCGGCATCCAGGAGTCGCCCGCCGTGAAGACCCCGCGCAGGCCGCCGGCGGAGATGTCGACGCCGTCGGACGCTTTGCCGATCAACAGGCCCACCTCGTTGTCCGCGCAGCGCCGGGCGAAGCCCGAGCCGTCGACCAGAACGCGCTCGGTGAGCGGATCGTAGGCGACCAACTCCACCTTCGCGGTGCCGGGAACCGGCCTGCCCTTGCACCCGCGCTTCTGACCGGCCACATTGGCCAGCACCACGTCGCCCTCGATCGAGGCGTAGAACTCCAGTACCCGGGCGGGTTCGAACTGCTCGACGGTGCGCCGCCACAGTCCGGCGGGCATACCGGAGCCGATGAACAACCGGATGGGGTGGCGATGACCGGCCGGGAACACCTCGGCGTCGAGGATGTCGCGCAGCATGGTCCAGGTGTAGGTGACCACGGTGACGCCATAGCGGTGCACCTCCTCGGAGAAGCGCTCCGGATTCAGCGACCGGGCCAGTGCGATCCGGCTCCCACCCGCGACCGCACCGCCGAGGCTGACCAGCAGCCCGGAGGAATGGTGCAGCGGGGCGAGGCAGTACACCGTGTCCTTGCGGTCGAGATCAGCCGTGGTCGCGGTACCGAACGCCGACAGTGCCCAGCGATGGTTGGTGATGTACTTGGTCTCCAATCGGTCGCCGGTACCGGTGACGAGCACGAACGCCAGCTCCCGCGCCAGGCCAGGATCGGGCCGGTACCACGCGGGCAGCTGCACCCGGGCCGGGTCGATCTGCTCGAGGTCGATCAAGCGATCCCCGGCGGGCAGGGACAATTCGCGGGTGTCGCCACCGCCGAGCACCAGCACCCGGGCGCTGGTCGCGGCGGCCTGCCGCAGGTTCTCCGGGTCGGCGATCAGAGTATCCACGCCGGTCAGCTCTATCGCGCGGCTCAGTTCGCTGTTCGGGGCCAGCAGCACCGCCACCGCGCCCAGCCGCGACAGCGCCGCGACAGCGGCCAACGCGCTCGGCCGCGTCTCCATCACCAGGCCGACCCGCATGGCGGGACGCACGCCCACCGAGATCAGGCCGCGCACCACGTTGTCGATGCGCGTGTTGACCGCCGCGTTCGTGTGCACCCGGTCGTCGAACAGGAACAGGTCCCGCCGCGGCGCGCGCCGCGCCTGCTCGGCCAGCAGTCGGCCGAGCGATACCCGGGTGTGCGGCTGGATCATGCCCAGTCGGGTCAGCCTGGGTAGTGCCCGTGCGGCTTCGCCGGCCAGTTCGATCGAGCCGCGCACCGTGTTGTTCGCGATGCCCTCGAGTGCTTTGCCCACGCCGGTGCCCGCCTCCGCCAGCGTCGCGGCGGTGTGCACCACCCGGGTCGCCGCCGACCGGGGGCGGTTGCTCGCCACATGCTCGGCCATCGGCACGATTTCCGGGGGCAGCGGCTTGTCGCCGTCCATCCACTCGACCCACTGCCGCACCAGCGGCCAGGTGTGGTTGGTGGCCGTGCTTCCGGCCACCAGGCCGAAGTGCCCCGCCACCAAGGTCGCCTCGTAGACCTCGGCGTTGGGCGCGGCCCGCACGATGCCGCGCACGGCGGCGGGCTGTCCGATGTCGTCCACCTCGCCGACGAACGCCAGGATCGGGCATTTCAGCTCGGCCAGCGAGATCGGCTGATCGCGGATCACGAATCCGCCGAGCATCAGCCGGTTGTGCGCGACGAACTGCTTGAGCAGGTCCGCCGCGGCGGGGCCCGCGTAACCGACCCAGCCGTCGCTGTTGAGGAAACGGCGCTGGCGCTCCTTCGGCAGCAGCGCCTCCCGGTCGTGCAGCTGACGCAGGAAATCGATCCTGGACTTGGCCGTCTTCACCGGGTCGAGCAATTGGAAGCCGATCCGCACCATGGAGTCGGTGATCGGCAGCCGGGTGACCACGTGGTCGGCCAGGAAGTCGGCGACGTCGGAGACCATGCCGTAGGGCAGTCCGAACGGCATGCCCGCGACGATGTCGACCGGGCTGCCGAAGGTCACGATGCTGTCCACGCCCTTGCCGTACCGGTAGGCGGCGGACTGGTAGGCGAACATGCCGCCCTGCGAGTAGCCCATCAGGTGCACGCCGCTGCCGGTGGCCTCGTTGACGGTGTCGATGGCGCTGTTGACGGCGAGCACGTGGTCGGCGAGGTCGCGTTGCCAGCCGCCCTCCTCACTCGCGGGCGAGCCGAAGTCCACCACCCAGCAGTCGACGCCACCGCGGTGCAGGATCCCGACGGCGCCGTCCTCGGCGTTCACGTCCCAGATGTCGGCGTTCACCATGAGAGGCGGGACCAGCAGGGCCACCGGACGGCCGGGGGTGGCGTCGTCGGGGAAGTAATGGCGCAGCCGGTACATGCGTCTGCGCTCCACGACTTCGAACGGAGAGGACGCGACGTCATGGGTCAGCCCGCCGAAGCGGATGACCTCCAGGCCGTTCTGCGCGGTCGCCATCAACCGCTGCACCGAGCCCACCACATCCTTCGCATTCAACTTCACCATCGCTCCTGGCCCTACCTAGAACGTGACCCGCATCACACACCGCGAGGTGTTCAGACGAGCTTCCCATACCACCTGTCCATTATGTGTCCGCTGTGACACGACACATGCATGGATGCCGCGGTCGGCTTCCATGACGTTTACGCATCGGCTCGTGAACGGCGCCCGGCGAACGTGCGAGGCACCGGGAAACCGACAGCGGAGAGTCACCGGTGCGCCTCGGTGGGCACGCCGCCCCCCTGAGCGAATACCGACCCACCCTACCCAGGGAGACGAGCCGCTCCCGGCACAGCCACGCACACGTCAGCCATGGCTGAGCCCGATCTCTTGATAAGCGAACGAGCGCGCCGGTGGGAGCCGCCTGCGCATTGCCGGTGGGTCGCCGCGGTGGTCTGGTCATCACATCGAGTACGACGCCCGACCACAGGCCAGGAGGCATCGATACAGAGAGCTGATCATGGGCAATCGCAAGGCAATTGGCAGATTCATCTCTGGGCGCCACCCGCCGTTACCGGAATCGACTGCGTGTCGTAACCATCCGCAGGCACTCGCGCGAATCTTCGAAGTTTTCCTGTGCGCAGCAGCTTTCGGCGTCTACCATCGATCACGTCTGGAACGCCTTGGCGCGTAGGCAATCTCGTTCGATGAGCTCTTCGCGGACATACCCGCTGCTGTTTTGATGTGAACACCCAGCGACTCTGAACTATCGACGACTCCGTATTCACCCTGCCCCAAAACCCGTCACCGGCTCCCGGTGGCCGTCTCGAGGTGAGGACCACGCATGACCATAGAAATGCCAGTCGAAACGGAAAACAACGTGCGCAGGAGCCTGAGCACCAGCACGGCAGGCCTACTCGCGCACACCACCAAATCCGAACCGCAGATGCAGGGCATCAGCTCGCGCTGGCTCACCCGCGTGCTGCCGTGGACGCAGGTCAACGGCGGTGTGTATCGGGTGAACCGCCGCCTGACCCATACCGTGGGCAACGGGGAGGTGGAATTCGTCATCGACGGCGGCTCCGCACGGGTGATTCCCCTCGAATTGCAAGAGCTTCCGGCACTGCGCCATTTCGACGACGAGGACGTGTTGCGCGGCCTCGCAGAGCGTTTCGAACAGCGTGATCTCGAACCGGGCACTGTAGTAGCGGAATTCGGCAACCCGATGGATCAGGTTCTGCTGATCGTGCACGGCAAATTGAGCAAGATCGGTTCGGGCGAATACGGAGAGCAGACAAAGCTCGGCATGCTGGGGGGCGGTGACTACTTCGGCGACGTGATGCTCATCGAGCCCTCGGCGATCTGGCCCGTCACCGTCAAGACGGTGACCAAGACGACCATGCTGGTGCTTCCCCGGCAATCCCTGACGGAGTACCTCGACAGCGCTCCGGCGCTGCGGGAGCAACTCTCCCGCGTCGCGTCCGCGCCCACCCACCGCCAGAACAACAAAGGCGAGGCCGACATCGAGGTCGCCTCCGGCCACTCCGGGGAGCCGCTGCTGGAAGGCACGTTCGTCGACTACGACGCCTCCCCGCGGCAGTACGAGCTCAGCCTGGCGCAGAGCGTGCTGCGCGTGCATACCAGAGTCGCCGACCTGTTCAACGACCCGATGAACCAGGTCGAGCAGCAACTGCGCCTGACCATCGAGGCGCTCTACGAACGGCGGGAGTACGACCTGGTCAACAATCCCGACTTCGGCCTGCTGCACAACTGCGATCTGAAACAGCGCATCTACACCGAGACCGGCGCGCCCACCCCGGACGACATGGACGAACTGCTCAGCATGCGCCGCAGCACGAAACTCTTCCTCGCCCACCCGAAAGCGATCGCGGCGTTCGGACGCGAATGCAGCAAGCGCGGGCTCTACCCGGACCCGGTCGAGGTGGACGGACATCGTGTGCCCGCGTGGCGCGGCGTGCCGATCTTCCCGTGCGGCAAGATCCCGATCAGCGACACCCAGACCACCTCGATCCTGGCCATGCGCACCGGCGAGAAGGACCAGGGCGTGATCGGCCTGCACCAGACCGGGATCCCGGACGAGTACGAGCCCAGCCTGAACGTGCGCTTCAAGGGCATCGATGACCAGTCGATCATCTCCTACCTGATCAGCTGCTATTACTCGGCCGCCGTGCTGGTGCCCGACGCCCTCGGCGTGCTCGACAACGTCCTGGTCGCCCGGCAAGCGGACTGACCGGGGTGATGAGCATGTCGGTGCTCTCCCGCGCCGCGGCGGCGCAGGCCTCCAATGAGGTCGCCGCCACCGTCGTCGCGCTGCTCACCAACACCGGGACGGCCGCTCCGTCCGACCTCTTCGCGCCGAAAAAAGCTGACGCACCGGATATTCCGCCCCCGGATGGACCAGCGGGTGTGCGGCCCGCCGGGTTGCTCGGTCCATCCGGCCTCGGCGCCGCCGCCCTGCTGCTGCCGATTGGTGGCACGGACCGTGTCACGACGCCCGCCGTCGTGGCGGCGACCTCGGCCGCTGTCCACACCGACGGGCGGGGCACCGCCATCGACGAAACCAGAACAGCGGCCACGCCCGGCGGCATACCGAGATCGGTGAAACGGATGCCGGTGTCGTCGCCGCCACGCATCCCCACCGGACCGACCGGACTCGGCACAGCGTCGGCGTTCTTCGGAAGAGACGGCATCGCGGTGTCGCCACGCACGGCCGGGCACACGGCGCCCGGCCCGGAACCCGCCGGTGATTCCGCGCGCACGCCGCGAATGCCGACCAGCACGACGCACCGCGATCGACCGGATCCGATTCCCCCGCTGTACTGCCCGCCGCCGCTGCGTGACGATCCCGCTCTGGCCGAAGCCGTCAATACCGGGATCGTCGATTGGGCGAGGGACATCGGGCTGTACGAGGGCCGGCTGGAGGAGTTGCGCGACGCCGATTTCGGTCGGCTGATCATGCTCGCCCACCCGGACTGCGACGACGCGGACCGGCTGCTGGCAGCGGCGAAGTGCGCCGTCTCGGAATGGTCGGTGGACGACTACTACTGCGAGGAGGACGCCGACGACCGGGCTCCGGACGGCACGCCGTCCAGTGCCGAGGCCGAACTGGGTCCCCGGCTCGAATTGGCCGCCGCCGCCATGGACCCGGTTCACCTGCCCGTGCGATACGTCGCCCAGCTCGAGGCGGCTCTCGAGGCCGACCCCATCCTGCGCGCCTTCCGCACGTCCTTCGACCATCTGGCGCGCTACGCCAGCCCGGCGCAGCTGGCCCGGCTGCGCACCGAGATCGCGGGCTGGTTCATCGCGCTCGGCGCGGAAGCGGGTTGGCGGGCGGCGGGACGGATGCCGCCGGTGTGGGAATACCTCACCAACCGGCAACCGCACAGCTTCTTGCCCTGCATGGCGCCGACCGACGTGCTCGGCGGCTACGAGTTGCGAGCCGCGGAGTACACCCACCCGGCGGTGCGCCGTGTGGTCACCACGGCGGCGCTGGCCAGCCAGATGGTGAACGACCTGTATTCGATGGCGCGCGAGGACCTTTCCAACGGCAGAGAGTTCAATCTGCCGACCGTCCTCGCCGCCGAGGAGCGCTGCTCACGCCGCGAGGCCGTGCTGCGCACCGCCGAGGTGCACGACGAACTGGTGCACCGGTTCGAACGCGAGGCGGCGCCCCTGGCCGCGGCGGGATCGCCGCAGCTACGCCGCTTCCTCGCCGGCCTGTGGGCCTGGATGGGCGGCAACCGTGCCTGGCACGCCAACAGCAAACGCTATCGCGATGTGAAATGAAGCAGTACCGCACCGAGAGAGGATGATCGCGCATGACCATGCTCAACCCGGACACCGGGACCGTTCTGCGTACCAGTTACCAGAAGTCCGTCGCCGCGTACTGGAACAACAACCCGAACGACGACCGGGTCAACACCAAACTCGGTGAGGTCGACGGGCTCTACCACCATCACTACGGCATCGGCGACCCGGATCTGTCCGTGCTGACCGGCCCGGAGGACACCCGCGAGGAACGCATCGTCACCGAGTTGCACCGGCTGGAGACCGCGCAGGCGGAGTTCCTGCTCGACCACCTCGGCGACGTCCGCCCCGGCGACCGGCTGATGGACGGCGGCTCCGGCCGCGGGGGCACCAGCTTCATGGCCAATCAGCGCTTCGGCTGCCAGGTCGACGGGGTGACCATCTCCGAATACCAGGTCGGCTTCGCCAACGACCAGGCCGCCCGCCGCGGTGTCGCGGACAAGGTGAAGTTCCACTTCCGCAACATGCTGGACACCGGATTCGAGACCGGTTCCATGCGCGGCATCTGGACCAACGAGACCACCATGTACGTGGACCTGTTCGACCTGTTCCGCGAGTTCTCCCGCCTGCTGGAACCGGGCGGACGCTACGTGTGCATCACCGGCTGCTCCAATGATGTCACCGGTGGCCGTTCGTCCTCGGTCAGCTGGATCGACGCGCACTACGGCTGCATGATCCATCCGCGCAGCGAGTACTTCCGCGCCATGGCCGAGAACAACCTGGTGCCCATCGCCGTGACCGAGCTCACCGCCGCGACAATCCCGTATTGGGAGCTGCGGACGAAATCCGAGCTGGCCACCGGCGTCGAGAAGCCGTTCCTGACCGCCTACCGGGAGGGCAGCTTCCACTACATGCTCATCGCCGCCGATAAGGTGGGCAGGTGACCGACACCCTCGCCCAGCAGCACACCGACCGCGAGGCCCTGCCCGTCGAGCTCGTCGACGACATGGGCCGCGCGGTCGGCGAGTGCTCGGTCGCCGAGGCCCATCTAGCTCCGGGGCGACTGCACCGCGCGTTCTCCGTGTTGCTCTTCGACTCGGCGGGCCGGGTGCTGTTGCAGCAGCGTGCGGCGGTGAAGACCAGATTTCCGTCGCTGTGGGCCAACACCTGCTGTGGGCACCCCGCACCTGACGAACCGGTCGCGACCGCCGCAGGGCTGCGACTGAACGAGGAAATGGGCCTGACCTGCGCGCTCACCGAAGCGGGAATCTACCGGTACCACGCCGCGGACCCGCGGACCGGTCGCGTCGAATCCGAATGGGATCACGTGCTGATCGGGCGGTTGGACATCGGGACACCTCGGCCGGATCCGGCCGAGGTCGCCGACTACGCCTGGATCCAACCGGACGCGCTCCGCGACGCGCTGGTCGACAATCCGGACGCCTACACACCATGGCTGGCGGGAGTCCTCGACATAGCCGAGCCCGCGTACGTCCCGAGAAGCTCGACACCCTGACCGTCCCTCGACTTCTATGGCCCGAGGCAGCCGAGCACATCGTCGACTGCTGGTGGTCGACGCCGATCCGGCTGCCTCGATCCAGCTTCGCGACGTCGCGGCACCTCCCTTTCCCGGCTGTCTCGTAACTCCGCGTTCGAGCGTGCTGTTACCGGCAGCCGGGACGATCTCATTGATAGATGCGCATATCCCTGTAACACCATGGACAGAAACTGAGAGAAATCATAGGAACGGCACAGGCTTTGGCCAGGACCGTTCTGCATCGTTGACGTTGTTGGAGTTCTCGGTGAAGTGAGGTGCGTGATGGTCGAATTCGAGGTCACCGGAACGAGGGTGACCGTGCACGTGCGCGGCGCCCATCAGCTGCTCGCACTGCGCGACCAGCTGACGTTCGATTTGTCCGACATCACCGCGCTCGGCTTGGCCGGGGTCGATCGCCGCCCGCCGTGGGTGCGCGCGCCCGGCGCGTTCTTCCCCGGCGTCATCGCGGCGGGAACGTTCCGGGGCAAAGGCCGCAAGGAATTCTGGGACACACGCTTCGACGGGCACGCCATTCGTATCGACTTGGCAGGCGCCGACGTGACACGCCTCGTGGTCGACGTGGCAGACCCCGACGCCGAGTTGCGGAAGCTCGCGACCGCCGTGGCCGCCTGATCCCTCGGACGCTGCACGAACTCGGCGAGCCCCCGTCCGGGTCAGGGCAGTGCGCTCGTGCCCGGACGGTAGCGCCCCCTCCCCTACCCGACTGCGCGACTGCGCGTGAGCCGCGTTTACAACGTCGGCGCCGCCGCCACGCCGCCACTCGACCATCATGGCCACGCTGACCACCGCCACGCCGACCTCGGTACGCAGGTGCGCACAGAGTCTGCCGCCCCCACATTCCGAAACGATCGCGTCGGACAGTCCGCCTTCCCCCACGCCTCGATGATCTGGCGACCGCTCGGACGAGGGCCATAATGGGCCGCGAGCACGCAGCGTCCCATGCGCTGGAAATCGAGCACGAGGTTTCGATGACAGTTTCGGCAGCACAGCACGTCGATCGCCGCTTCGCACGTTTGGTCGCCGAATTCGACCGGCTGTTCCGGCGTCCGTCCGACGGCGGCGGGGCGCTGGCGGTCTATCTGCACGGCGAGCCGGTCGTGGATGTCTGGGCCGGATACGCGCATCCCGACGTCCCGTGGGCGCACGACACCGTCGCGATGGCGTATTCCACCGGCAAAGGTATCGCGAGCACACTGGTGCACCGGTTGGCCGAGCGCGGCCTGATCGATTACGACGAGCCGGTCGCGACATACTGGCCCGAGTTCGCGGCCGCGGGCAAGGACCGCGTCACGGTGCGCGCGATGCTGACCCACCGGGCGGGGCTGCACCGCCTGCGCGGACTGCTGCCGGGCCCGATCGAGCTGTTCTTCGACGACGCGGCGGTCACCGCGGCGCTCGCGGCCGCCGCTCCCGATCCGCGGCACGAGGTGACCAGCGGCTATCACGGCATCACCTACGGGCATCTGGTCGCTGAGCTGGTGCGCCGGGTCGCCGGGTCGGAGTTCACCGATGTGCTGCGCACCGAGATCGCGCAACCGCTCGGGGCGGAGGAACTGTGGTTCGGTGTTCCGGAGTCCGAGCGCGGGCGTATCGCCACCAACTTCCCGCGTCTCACCGTCGCTGGGATGAGCTGGGAGCGCGGCTCACGGCTACTGGCCCGCACCCGCTTCGCGGCCGCGGCCGACACGACGCCGACGGGGTTCGCCGAACTGGTCGCCGACCCGCGCCTGCACGATTCGGTGATGCCCGGCCTCAACGGCGTCTTCTCCGCGCGGGCGCTGGCCCGGGTGTACGGCGCGCTCGCCGACGGCGGACGGTTGGACGGCTACCAGCTACTGCACGGGGACACCATCGAGCGAATGACCCGGCGACAGGTCTTCACCCCCGATTACGTGCTGGCCTTCCGCATTCCGTGGGCACTCGGCTACCACGGCGTGCCGATGAAACCATCCAGGGCCGAACCGATCTCGGCGTTCGGCCATTTCGGGCTCGGCGGCTCCGGTGGTTTCGCCGATCCCGCGACCGGGATGTCGCTGGGCTTCGTCACCAACCGCCTCGGCAGCAGGCTGACTCCTTTGGGCGATGCCCGCTTGGCCCGCCTCGGTGCGCTGGCTCACAACCTCGCCCGAGCCGCCTGACCGTCTGGCTGCCCGAATGGCAGCATGGCGGTATGGAGTCGGTTGACATGTCGCGAATCGAGGCGGCCGCGCGGCTGCTGGCCCCGGTGATCAGGCGCACGCCACTGCTGGCGTCGCGGGCGCTGTCCGAGCGCGCGGGCACCGAAGTGTGGTTGAAGTGCGAGAATTTGCAGCGGACCGGCTCGTTCAAGCCGCGCGGCGCCTACAACCGGATCGCCAACCTGTCGCAGGAGGCACGCGAGCGTGGCGTCGTCGCCGCGAGCGCGGGCAACCATGCGCAGGGGGTCGCGTGGTCGGCGTCGTCGCTCGGCATAGCGTCCACGGTGTTCATGCCGGTCGGGGCCTCCCTGCCGAAATTGACGGCGACCAAGGCCTATGGCGCCCAGGTGCGCCAGGTCGGCGAAACCATCGACGAGTCGCTGGACGCGGCGCTGGATTTCGCCGAACGGTCCGGCGCGACGCTGATCCACCCGTTCGACCATCCCGATATCGTGGCCGGTCAAGCCACCATCGGCCGGGAGATCCTGCGGCAGCTGCCGCAGGTGGGCACGGTGCTGGTGCCCACCGGCGGCGGCGGGCTCCTCGCGGGTGTCGCGGTCGCGATGCGGCACCTGGCGCCGGACGTGCGCGTCATCGGGGTTCAGGCGGCGGAAGCGGCCGCCTGGCCTGTCTCGCTGGCGGCGGGTGCGCCGGTGCGGATAGACCGGATGTCGACCATGGCCGACGGCATCGCGGTCGGGCAGCCCGGTGCGGTGCCCTTCGCCCATGTCGCCCAGTATGTTTCGAGCATCGTGACGGTGGACGAGGAAGCGTTGTCGCAGGCGCTGCTGCTGTGCCTGGAACGCGCGAAGGTGATCGTCGAGCCCGCGGGCGCCGCGGCGGTCGCCGCCCTGATGAGTCACGTACCATCGGAGCTCGGCCTGCGCGGACCGGTCTGTGCGATCTTGTCCGGCGGCAATATCGACCCGCTGCTGCTGACCCGGGTGATAGGGCACGGTTTGAGCGCCGCGGGCCGGTATCTGGCTGTGCGCGTGACGATCTCCGATCGCCCCGGTGCGCTGGGCACGCTGCTCGCGGTGATCGGCAAGACGGGTGCCAGTGTCGTCGACGTGGCGCATTCGCGCACCGGAACCTGGCTGGCGGTGGACGAGGTCGAAGTGGCGCTGACGCTGGAGACGCGCGGGTCCGAGCATCGTGACGACGTGCTCACCGCGCTCGCGAACGCGGGATACGCGGTGCGGGTCTCGGATTGACCGGTGACCGCCGGTGTCTTGGTCGGCAGGCGAGGACGCGGCAAGCCGCAGGTCAGTGCGCGCCGCCGAGTTCCAGAGCCAGTACTCCGAGAATCACCAGAGCGATGCCGCCCACCTGCATCAGGCTCAGTCGCTCGTCCAGGAACAGCACGCCGATCAGTGCGATAGCGGCCACACCCACCGCCGACCAGATGCCGTAGGCCACCCCGATCGGCATGCCCCGCTTCAGTGCCTGGGCCAGGAAGAAGAACGCCGCGCAGTATCCGACGACCACCACGATCGACGGAACGAGTTTGGTGAATCCCTCGGAGATCTTGAGTGAAACGGTCGCGGTCACCTCGGAAGCGATGGCCAAGGCAAGCAGCAGCAAGGTCATTTTCGCAGCGTAATCGAGCCTCGCGGGGCTCATACCGGGCAGCGTTCCGCAAACGCGTACGCTCCCCATCGCAGGGAATTCGCCGACGGGTTGCGGGACGACGCGCGGCTACGCTCGGCACATGCGTAGCTCGAACGTTGCGGTAACCGCTTTTCCGTTCCATGAAGTGACCTGCAACGAGTTGCCGTACGGCGAACGCGACGAGCGGTACCGGCGGTTGTACGCCTGGCCCGAACCTAGCTACGCACATCCGTCCGGACTACGCATGATCTGGAAATA
The DNA here is from genome assembly GCF_009829295.1 of Nocardia sp. CY15. NCBI lineage: Bacteria > Bacillati > Actinomycetota > Actinomycetes > Mycobacteriales > Nocardiaceae > Nocardia > Nocardia sp. CY15. The sequence goes on along the minus strand of NZ_VUOT01000008.1, from coordinate 190,312 downwards.
CGCCGACGTGCGCGAGGTGCTGGAGGCGAGGACGCCCGGCATCTCCAACGCGAATTCGCTGGACCCCTTGGTGGGCTACGCGCGCATCGCGGCGACTCCGCGAGCCATCCCGCATTTCGTCCGGCACCTGGTTCCGCCACCCGCGAAAGCCACCGCGAACCTCGCCGACGACCGCCTGCACAAGCGCGTGTGGAACACCATGGCCGGACCCACCGGACACTTCACGATCACCCCGGCCGAGCGTCCGAACCGGGCGGCGGAGATGATCGAGCATTTCCACGACGCGGTGCGCGAGGCGAGGTTTCGACCGGGGTCGCCGGTCGACGTGAGCGCGTTGTCGATCGCCTATGCCGCCCGGACCGTCGGCGCGGCGGTCGGCTTGCCCGCGGCGGACTGGCCGCACGTGGCAGCCTGGAGCGGCGCCCAATCGGGGCTGCTCGGCCGGGTGCTGCGGGGCCGCGAACTGGCCGACGCGGTGAGCGCGCTCGGCTGGTTGTTCACGGTGAGCGGCAAGGCGGTGCGGGAGGGCCGCGGCAGCGAGGCGACCGGCTTCGCGCGCAGGCTCCGCGATGCCGGGCTCTCGCATCGGATCGCGGTGTCGGTCATGGCGAATTCCCTGGCCGCAGGCGTGCACACGGTGAGCGGCAGCATTCAGCAAGGTGTGCAGCGACTGCTGGGCGATCCCGACCGCGCCTGGTGGGACCTGCTCACCGACCCGCGGGACGCCGGCCGGGTCGCGGCGAAGATCCTTCAGCTCGATCCCGGGCTGGTGGCGTGGAAGCGCCGAGCCCGAACGCCGGTCGAGTTGTCCAGCGGCACGCGGCTGCCCGCCGGGCCGTTACTCGTGCTGTTCGCCGCGGCCAATCGCGATCCGGAGGTCTTCCCCGACTGCCTCGACCTGCGCGGGACCGGCAAGATGCCGTTGACCTTCGGGTTCGGCAGGCACGTCTGTCCCGGCAAGAGCATGGCCACGCTGGCCGTCGAAGTGTTTCTCCAGCAGCTGCGCGAGCTGGCGCCGGAGGCCGAACTCGTGCCGGATTCAGGTCGTGCCGTTCGGCGCAGCGATCTGCTGTTCAGCGGCGCCGACATCACCATCGTCGGGTAGGCATCCCGCAACCGGCTCAGCAGCAACTGCTCGGCTGGCCGGATCAGCCGAGCCAGGCCCGCGCCGTGTCCGCCGCCCCGCGCACCTCCGCGAGCTGTGCCGTGACCTGCGCACCGGCCGTGCCGCCCCGGGCGTTGCGAGACGCGATGGAACCTCCCACGGTGAGTACCTCGCGTACTTTCCCGGTCAGCGCCGGGTCGACGGCGGCGAACTCGTCGTCAGTGAGTTCGTCGAGGCCGACGCCGCGGGACTCGGCTACGCGCACGCACGCACCCGCCGCCTCGTGCGCGACCCGGAACGGCACGCCCTGGCGGACGAGCCATTCGGCGATGTCGGTGGCCAGCGTGAAACCGGCCGGCGCGAGTTCGGCCATGCGGTCGGTGTGGAAGGTCAGCGTCGACACCAGGCCCGCGATGGCCGGGAGCAGCAGTTCGAGTTGCGCGACCGAGTCGAACAGGGGTTCTTTGTCTTCCTGCAGGTCACGGTTGTAGGCCAGCGGTTGCGCCTTCAGGGTGGCCAGCAGACCGGTGAGGTTGCCGATCAGCCTGCCCGCCTTGCCGCGGGTCAGCTCGGAGACGTCCGGGTTCTTCTTCTGCGGCATGATCGACGAGCCGGTCGACCAGGCGTCGGCCAAGGTGACGTAGCCGAATTCCGGTGTGCTCCAGAGGATCACCTCTTCGGCCATCCGGCTCAGATCGACGCCGATCATGGCGAGCACGAACGCGGCCTCGGCGGCGAAGTCCCGCGCCGAGGTGGCGTCGATCGAGTTGGCGGCCGCCGCGTCGAAATCCAGTTCCGCGGCGATCGCCTCCGGGTCGAGACCGAGCGAGGAACCCGCGAGCGCGCCGGAACCGTAGGGCGACACCGCGGCGCGGCGGTCGAAGTCGCGCAGCCGGTCGAGATCGCGCAGCAGCGGATGGGCGTGCGCGAGCAGATGGTGGGCCAGCAGCACCGGCTGCGCCGCCTGCAAGTGCGTCTTGCCCGGCATCACCGCGTCCGGGTGCGCGGCGGCCTGCTCGACCAGCGCGTCGATCACCGCGAGCACACCCGCAGCCACCCGGCGCACCCCATCGCGCAGCCACATCCGGAACAGCGTGGCCACCTGGTCGTTGCGGGAACGCCCGGCCCGAAGACGGCCACCGAGCTCCGCGCCGACGCGCTCGATCAGGCCGCGCTCCAGCGCGCCGTGCACGTCCTCGTCCGACTCGGCGGGACCGAACGCACCGGACTCCACGTCCGCCGCGAGACGATCCAGGCCCTCCAGCATGCCCGCGAGATCGGTGTCCGACAGCAGGCCGGCTTTGTGCAGCACCCGCGCGTGCGCCCTGGAGGCCCGGATGTCGTAGGGGGCCAGCGCCCAGTCGAAGTGCGTCGACTTGCTCAGCGCGGCCATGGCCTCGGCCGGGCCGGAGGCGAATCGCCCGCCCCAAAGCGCGCCTTGGTTCGTGCCGCTGCTCATGCTTGTCCGCCTCTCCGGTTATTCAGGCTCCCCCGCCGCTGCGTGCTTCAAGCCGTACAAGTCGGGAGACAAAACAATTTCGTTCAGGTGCCGCTCGAGGTCTTTGTTCGAATGTCGTGCCCTGGTGAAGCCCTCGCGTACCAGCCCGGACAGACGCACACCGAGTCATCCGGCTCCGAGACTACGACTTCACATGAGCAGTCGACGCGCCGGTACGCGTTCGCGCACCGGCGCGCCTGGCGCTTACTTCTGGTTCAGGTCGCGGCGGGCGGCGACCTTGGAGGACAGGCCGTGGATCTGGACGAAGCCCTTGGCCAGCGACTGATCGAAGGTGTCGCCCTCGTCGTAGGTGGCCAGGTTGAAGTCGTAGAGCGACTGCTCGGAGCGACGGCCGTTGACCACGATGGAGCCGCCGTGCAGGACCATCCGGATGTCGCCGGAGACGTGCTGCTGGGTGTCGCCGATGAACGCGTCCAGCGCCCGCTTGAGCGGGGAGAACCACAGACCGTCGTAGGCCAGCTCGCCCCAGCGCTGCTCGACCTGCCGCTTATAGCGGCCCAGCTCGCGCTCGATGGTGACGTGCTCGAGCGCTTGGTGCGCCGTGATCAGCGCCATGGCGCCCGGCGCTTCGTAGATCTCGCGGCTCTTGATACCGACCAGACGGTCCTCGACCATGTCGAGCCGGCCGACGCCCTGGCGGCCAGCGCGGTGGTTCAGCTCCACGATGGCCTCCAGCACGCTGACCTGGCGGCCGTCGATGGCCACCGGCACACCCTTGTCGAAGGTGACGATCAGCTCGTCCGGAGCCTCGAAGTTGACGGTCGGGTCGGAGGTGTAGTCGTAGACGTCCTTGGTCGGAGCGTTCCACAGGTCCTCGAGGAACCCGGTCTCCACCGCGCGGCCCCAGACGTTCTGGTCGATGGAGAACGGCGACTTTTTGGTGACGTTGATCGGCAGCGCGTTCTCCTCGGCGAAGGCGATGGCCTTCTCCCGGGTCCACGCGTAATCCCGCACCGGGGCGATCACGTTCAAATCGGGCGCGAGCGCGCCGATGCCCACCTCGAAGCGGACTTGGTCGTTGCCCTTGCCGGTGCAGCCGTGCGCGACGGTGCTGGCGCCGTGGAACTTGGCGGCCTCGACCAGGTGCTTGACGATGAGCGGGCGGCTGATCGCCGACACCAGCGGATACTGGCCCATGTACAGCGCGTTGGCCTGGATGGTGGGCAGGCAGTACTGGTCGGCGAACTCGTCGCGAGCGTCGATCACGATGGCCTCGACGGCGCCGCAGTCCAGGGCGCGCTGACGCACCACGTTCATGTCCTCGCCACCTTGGCCGAGGTCGATGGCCACGGCCACCACTTCGGCGCCGGTCTCCTTGCCGATCCAGCTGATCGCCACGGAGGTGTCCAGCCCACCGGAGTAGGCGAGTACGACGCGCTCGGACATGTTCTGTGTGCTCCTCGAAGTTCAGTAGGTGTATCAGCAGTATGGCGGGTGTCCGAGCGTGGGAACGGCCCGGCCCCGACGCCCCGAGACCAGCCTGGGCAGGCCCGCGTCGTTCTGCAAATGATTATGCACGATGATGCAATCTCATTCACAATTGGGGTAGCGTCCGCGGCCCGCGCCGATCTAGCGAACCATCAGGCGTCCCCGCCGCGCCACCGCCCGCCGCAATGATGATGCGGGCGTCGGGAGAGCTACCCTCGCGCCACCGAGCTGGGTCGAAATTGACGTCGCTATCCTCAATGCTCAACCGCTCCACAACGCCCTGACCGTCCGATTGCAACCTCTGATACTCCTCAGTCTGGAACTCACACCCACGGCGGCCATCGAATCGGCGTCGGCCGGGGCGGAGGCAAGATGTCCTGGACTCGCGGCAGTACATCCGTGTCTTCACCCCCTCGCCGCCAACGCCCGGTCTTCCCGTTTGCAGGCGGCAGTTGTATCGGTTCTGTCTCCGCCTCCATCCATCGCATGGCATCATTCGGATGGTTCGCGCTTACCCCCTCTTGCCTCCGCCCCCTCAGCACTGAGACCTGCGGCCGCTCCCCCGACGCCAGGTAACGCCCAGCATCTCCACTATGACGGTTTCCTCGGATGAGTTCGCGCCTGCCGGGGCTATGAGCCGCTTTCCACCACATGCCGGAACAGAAGCCGAGCATTGCGGCACAGAACAGCGAAGCGGGCCAGAGAATGAAGGCGAGGACGGAGGGCATTCGGATCAGCAGCCATTACCGCCGAGGAGGTGCGCTATCAAGAAGGGTCCTCGCTGCGCAGCAGCAAGCAGGCTGCTGCCAGATGCACCAAGCATTCGTCCGGATGATGCTCTCGGTGGATGTACTGCAGCTGCAAAGCCCGTTCCGGTGTCAGCTCGAGCAGGTGAACCTGGCACATGAACTCGGCGAGCACGCCATCGGCCTGGAGGAAGGTTCGATGCTTCACGGGATCCGTCATCAGCAGACCGCCTGGTCGTCACATCTCTTGAGCAAGTCGGTCTGCGCAGGATTCGGCCGGATCGTCTTCGGTGAGTGGACGTCCGCCGACTGCTCGGGCAAGCGGACTTTTCCCGTGCGGACGTTCGGCGCCTGGTGCGCTTCCTGCTCGCTCAGGACGTTCAACTTGTGGATGGCGAGTGAATGCATAGCGGATCTCCTCCGGCTCGGGCGGTTCTCGACCGGCAAGGTCGAGGTGGTGGCACCCGGCACCGGGGCGGGTGAAGCCCCTGGTTCGCCGCGTCGTTGGGCGACCGGTGCGCCGCTGAGGGGCTACGACGTCACCCCGATACCGGGTACCGGCCGACCGTAAACGGAATGCTGGGCCGTTCAGCGGACGGAATAACCGAAAGTTCTGGAAAATAGCCGGAACCGCATAAGGTAGCTCCGGGTGAAAATTACTGCTGGACAATAGGTCCGGAAATCGCACTGATCTTGCAGGTGTGCATTCACAGGGGGTGAAGACAATCGACACCAGTGTGCTCAGGTCTGCGCGACGAGCTCGCGGCTGGTCACAGGCACGACTGATTACCGCTTTGCGGGAACAGGCCGAGCGCGACCGCGTTAGGCTGATGACAACCGCAAGTCTTCGAGTTGCGCTGTCCCGCTGGGAGAACGGCCACGTTGTCCCAGACGCAGTGCATAGTCGCCTCCTGTGCCGGGTCCTGGAACTGGACGAAGGAGACGTGTCACCGGTCCGGATTGCACGCGACAGCGCGAATGACGGGTCCCTGTTCCAACTATTGACGGGGCATACGAACAGCTTGAGATTGCTGGACCGTCGGCTGGGCGCAAAAGCAGTCCGGATTCAAACAGCCGGCCACGTAGTGGCTTTGGAGGCATTGTGGCAAGAAGCTGTCGGTTCGGACCGGGTGAGTATTGCCCGCGTGCAGGCCGACACGGCAGCGTTGGCCGCATGGCAGGACCTCGATGTCGGCGACTACCTGAGTGCGTCGAGGCACTATGCGCTGGCAAGACGGGCTGCGTCCCGGGCAGGCGACCCGGTGTTGTGGGCTCATGCAGTAGGAGAGCATGCGGTGCTGCTTGCCGAAACCGGTAGAGCCGCCGCTGCTATCGCTCAGGTCGCCAAGGCGGAATCGATGCCCATGCTGCCGGTGTTGCTGCGCTCGTGGCTGGCGGCGACACACGCTCAGGTGGCCGCCGGGCTGCCGGGTCACGCACCGTCGGTGCGGTCAGCGTTGGCCCGCGCCGAGGCCGACCTGCTCCGTTCGAGTGACGGCGACGAGGAGGCCATGCCGTATCTGGCACTGAACGCGGTACACCTCCAACGATGGCAGGGCCACATCCTGGTCAGATCCGGTGACCCAGCCGGAGCAGATGCGACGCGAGCAGCGTTGAACGAGGTGCCTGGGGAGTTCGTTCGGGCACGCTGCGGGCAGGTACTCGACCTGGCCGAAGCCGACCTGGGCGGTGGTGAGTTGGAGGAGGCCCGCGAACTTCTCGACACCGCAGCCGCGACGATCTCACGGCTCGGCTCAGTCAGGCTCGGCAAGCGCCACGAACTGTTGTCCGGACGATTGCGTTGTCGGTTCGCCGGCGACCAGCGCTGCGGCCGCGAGCATGCCAACAGCCGTGCCGGTACCCAGTAGCATGCCTTTTGCCAGCAGGCCGGTGGTTTCGGCCAGCGGCATCCAGAGCAATTGGGCAGCTTCTTCGGCATCGCTGGGCGTGGTGACCTGACGGGGATCGTGCCCGAGGTACACGAGGTGGCGGGTTTGCACGAGCCCGGGCATCGGTTCGAGGTCGGCTACCAGCGTCAGTGTGTCGACTTCGAATCCCGTTTCTTCCAGCAGCTCTCGGCGAGCGCAGGTCAGTGGGTCTTCGCCCGGATCGACAATTCCGCCGGGTGATTCCAGGCCGATCGTGTCGACGATCCATCGGTGGCGGCGCATCAGGAGGGCGCGGTGGTGTTCGTCGACTGCGATCACTATCGCGACGGTGTTCAACCGGATGGCGTGATGGGTCCGGTGGAGTCCGTCGGGGGTGATGATCTCGTTGCGGGTCACCTCGAGCCAGGGGTTCCCGTCGTAGACAGTCCACACCCGATGAACGGTGGTGCGCGGCGGTTCGATCATGGATTCACGGTAGCGGGGGCCTCGAGCTACGGGGTGCTACCTTTCGGTACCAGCCGATCCCTGGGAAAGTGAGCGGAGACGAGTGATCACTACACTCATGTCGACGTGGCAGCCGTTTTCAATGGATCGGTTGTGAGGTTGTCGAACCCAGCAATTCGCCCCAGGCCGTATCAATGTCGTGGGCGACGAGTCGCGGATGCCCGCACCCGCCGGGCAGGCTACTGAGAGGACTTTCGCAGTCGTGACCCAGACCCGGGCCAATGCCCTTGACGAGCTCTCCTGGCGCGGGCTTGTCGCGCTGTCCACCGATGAGGATGCGCTGCGCGCCTCCCTGGCGGCCGGCCCGGTGACCTACTATTGCGGGTTCGATCCGACGGCACCGAGCTTGCACATCGGCAACCTGGTGCAGCTGTTGACAATGCGCCGCGTGCAGGACTTCGGGCACAAACCGATCGCGCTGGTGGGCGGGGCGACCGGGCTCATCGGCGATCCACGCATGTCGGGTGAACGGGTGCTCAACGACCACGACACTGTGGCGGCCTGGGTCAGCCGGATCCGCGACCAGGTTGAGCGGTTCCTGTCTTTCGACGGTGACAACGCCGCCGTGGTCGTGAACAACCTGGACTGGACCTCACCGATGTCAGCCATCGCTTTCCTTCGCGATGTCGGCAAACACTTCCGGGTCAACCGCATGCTGGCGAAGGAAGCGGTGTCGGCGCGACTCGACAGCGAAGCCGGGATCAGTTTCACCGAGTTCTCCTACCAGCTTCTACAGGGCATGGACTTCTACCAGCTCTACCGCCGATACGGATGCACATTGCAGACCGGCGGGTCCGACCAGTGGGGCAACCTCACCGCCGGCGCGGACCTCACTCACCGCGTCGAGGGCAAAAGCCTGCACGTCTTGGCCACGCCGCTGATCACCAAGGCCGACGGCACCAAGTTCGGCAAGACCGAAGGCGGCGCGATCTGGCTCGACCCGGAGATGACCTCGCCGTACGCGTTCTACCAGTTCTGGCTCAACGCCGAGGACGCCAAGGTCGCTGACTATCTCAAGATCTTTACCTTCCGCAGCCGGGACGAGATCGCGGTGCTCGAGGAGGCCACCCGGGACCGGCCCGCTCAACGGGAGGCGCAGCGCGCGCTCGCCGAGGACGTCACCGCCCTGGTCCACGGTGAGGAAACGATGCAGCGGGTACGTGCCGCCAGCCAGGCGCTGTTCGGCAGCGGCGACCTGGCCGCGCTCGATGCGTCGACACTGGGTGATGCGGTGCGTGAACTGCCCTCGGCGTCGATCTCGAGTGGGACACACAGCGTCATCGACCTCTTCGCCGCAACCGGGCTGGTCGCGAGCAAGTCCGCGGCCCGTCGTGCCGTGAGCGAGGGCGGCGCCTACGTCAACAACCTCAAGGTCGATACCACCGAGGCGGTGGTGGACGCTACGGACTTGCTGCACAACCGCTGGATCCTGCTGCGGCGAGGCCGCAAAACGCTCGCAGTCGTGGAAGTCGGCTGACAGAATCCGGTGCGGATCGTGCCCCGGCCGGAGCCGCCCCACACCTCCGTCGCCCGGGCATAAACGGACTGTCAGACGCGTGCAATCCGATCGACCAGAGGACGGCTGATGGGTCAGCGGCTGATCATTCTGGACCTCGATGGCACCTGCTATCCCAGCGACAGTGCGCTTACCCGGATCATCGATACCCGCACCACCGAATTCCTCACTCTGCGTGGGAGCTTGACCCCCATGCAACTTACCGCGATGGAGGAGCAGACACCTTCGATCCTCGAGGCACTCGCTCGACTCGGCCTCCCCCGCCAGCAGTGGGCGAGCGCGGTATATCGGGCGATGCCGTATCGACAACTTCTCCGTCGAGATCCTGCGTTGGTGCGCGCTCTGTCACGCATGGCCGCGCGCCGGGTAGTAGTGACCATGGCCCCGGAACAGCATGCGGCCGCCGTCCTCGAAGCGCTCGGGCTCACCGGGGTGATCGACGACACGATCTCAGTGTTCGAAGTCGGCCATACGGACAAGCGGGTCATCTACCGGAGCCTGGTCGAGACGTACGGCGCATCCACGACAACTGTTCTCGGGGATAACGTGGCCCTCGATCTGGAACCGGCAGCAGCGTTGGGATGCGGGTGCGCGCACATCCACCCCCGACACCACGCCGGACCGTTCCCTGTCTATCGCGATCTGCTCCAGGCACTATCGGCACTGCCATAAGTTCTGTAGCCCAATAGCATTCGCTTCATATCGCCATTTTTGACGTGCTACGTCATGCTACGTTCCCGCCCTCCCCGCGTTCCCCGATCCTCAAGGGTATGACTAAGGCAACCACACGCACACCCTCGAACTCGTTGCCGCACAGACTCTCCCTTGCTGACGGGCGAGAGACGAACACACCTCTTCTCGACCTCTTCCAGCACCCCGACCGAGTCGACCTCGGCGACATGCACCGCTGTCTTCGCATGCTGGAAGATCTCGTCAGCCGCTACACCGATCCGGCGGACCCACGAATGAGACGTGAGGACCTGCGGTCATTCGGCCAGATGCTCGAACACGAGTCGCTCCCGCACGAATCCAGTGCACCGGAGGCGGTGCTGGCCGAGCTGGCACCCTATTTCCAAGGCATGCTGCGCTGGAACCACCCCGGAACAATGATCAATGTAACCCCGCCACCGACGCTGCCGTCGGTGGCGGCTGCGGCATACGCGTCTGCGCTGAACCCCAACGGTGCGCAGGACATGTCCAGCGGCCTGCTGCTCGGCACCGAGCTCGCTGTGGTGAAGATGCTTTCCCAGCTGGCCGGGATCGACATCGACAGGTCGGGTGGGGTCTTCACCTTCGGCGGCAAAAGCACCAACATGCATGCGATCAAGCACGGCATCCAGCGGGCGCAGCCGCAAGCTCGCCGTGAGGGCATCACCACCCCGGTGCGGGTCGTGTCTTCGACCCAAGGTCACCCCTGTCACGAGGAGGCGTGCGGGTGGCTGGGCATCGGCGAAAGTAGCTGCTTGCGCGTACCGACCCGAGCCGACGGCGTCATGGACCTGCACGCACTGGAGGACACGATCCGGCGCAGCGTCCGCGCGGGCGAACAGATCGTGACGATCTTCGCCAACGGCGGCACCACAATTCAGATGCTTGTCGACCCCATCGGTGACATCGTCGCCCTGCGTGACCGGCTTGTCGAAGACCTCAACCTGGACTACGTGCCTCGCGTACACGTGGACTCGGTCGTCGGGTGGGTGTGGCTGTTCTTCCGTGACTACGACTTCCAGACCAACCCCTTGGGGTTCCCGCCGACGACGCTGGCCCGCATCCGCACACAGGCCGCCCGAATCTCCGAGATCTACCTTGCAGACTCCTTCGGCGTCGACTTCCACAAGACCGGATTCGCCTCGTACGCGTCGAGTATCTATATGGTCGCCGACCGGACCGAGATCTACCAGCAGGGTGGAATCACCGACGCCGACCACCCGATCGGCGGCGGTGGCCGTAGGGACTGCCGTACGAGGACCTTCGGTTCGGTCACCATTCGCCGTTCCAGTACACCCTCGAACTCAGCCGTTCGATGGCCGGGCCGGTGCAGGCCTACGTCAATTTGAAGATGCTCGGCATCACCGGCTACCAACGTCTCATCGGCGGTCTGCTCGTGTCCTCGCAGCGGTTCGCCGACGAGCTCACTGCGCTGGGCAGGTTCGAAGTTCTCAGCGACGCCGACTGCCAGGGCTTCGCCGTGCTGTTCGTCGCCAAACCGGCTACGGACACGCCGTCACTGTTCGACCACGCGTGGACCCGAGCCGGTCTGGAATCGATGGCGCGCTACAACTACCGCTTCTACCGGTATCTGTTCGAACAACAAGCCTTGGGGCGCTGTCCGATCGCCTGTGACTACTCCTCCGGCTATCACAAGCTGGTCGGCGGCGCGAAGATCGGAGTGCACAAGTCCTACCCCATGTCGCCGTTCTACGACCAGAAGACCGCCATCGCCTTCGCCCGCACACTCGGCGAACTACTCGACGGATTCGACCGCCCACACGCAGACCACACACCTGCAACCGGACCACATGAGGCCCGGCCGCTCATCTTCCGACCGGGATCGCTGACATGATCGACGGCCTCTACCTCTCCACATTCTTCGACATCGGCCCCTTGAAGAACCTCCTCGACATCCGCCTGCGCCACGATCACGGCGCCGCGTTGTGGGAACTCGACAGCGGCACCCTCAGGCTCCACCGCTACTGGGAGTTCGAGCGAATCAGCGGCATCAAGCAGCACAGTCGCGCCCTCTACGACCGGCCCCAGGCGCGCCGACTCCTTCAGCATCTCCTTGCTGAGGAAGGCGCCGACCTGCGCGACGTGGTCGAAATCTGGGGGACGCCCGGCATCGAAACCAGCACCGACTACCAGCGCACCTTCGGCGGCGCCTACGCATTCCACGGCATGGCCCACCTCATGACCGCCCTCCTCTGCCAGAACCAAGCACCGTTCACCGAACCGGTCGTGGCCATGTCGCTGGACGCCGGGCCCGACTGCCTCTTCGAACCCGACGCCTACAACCGCCACTACTACCCGGGCTGCGTCATTGACGAGCGCGGCCTGCGCATGTTTCCCTGCGAATCCCCGGGCCGGCTGTGGTCCTACGCCAGCAAGAAGTATGGGCTGCGCGAAGGGACGCTGATGGCACTCGCCTCAGCCTGTGACGACGACACCGAACTGGACCTGACCGCGTTCGATCGGCAGCCCCTCCTCGACCTGTCAGCACGGCGTGCCGCAGCCGACATCATCGACACCATCGACGCCCACGTACGCGGCACCCTGCGTGTCGGTCGCGGCACCACAACACCAGCCGCTGAAACCCTGACCCCAGCCGAACACCATGTCAGCGCCGTTATGAAGATCATCGCGAGACTGTCACTACGCATCGTCCGCCGCAACCTGTCCTTCGCTGAAACCGAGTACGACGCCGACCTGGCCACTTCCCGCCTAGCGATGGCCGGAGGGTTCGCTCTCAACTGTCCGACGAACTCGCAACTGTTGCGAGATTTCGCGTTCACCGGCTTCCAGATCCCACCGTGCACCAGCGACAGCGGCATCGCCCTGGGAACTGGGCTGGCTGCGTTTTATCCCCAGTTGAGCAGCGGCGAGATCACCACTGAGTTCGACACCGCCTACTACGGTCAAGGTCCCGGCAACATCGCCACCGAACTCGAAATGGTGTCGGACTTGGTCGAGGATGTGAACACAGTTTCGGCGAACGATGTCGCCGAACTCCTGACCAGAGAAGGCATCGTCGCCTGGGTCAACGGCTCGGCCGAGATCGGACCCAGAGCGCTGGGAAACCGCTCTCTGCTCGCCGATCCCCGATCGCTCGACGTCAAGAATCGACTCAACCACATCAAGCACAGGCAGTGGTGGCGCCCTGTGGCACCACTGATTCTCGACGACGACGGCCACGACTACTTCTGCGACTACCGGCACTCGCCATACATGCTGCTCAACCTCCAAGCCACCGCCCGTGCGCAAGCTGCGGTCCCCGGCGTCCTGCACCTCGACCACAGCGCCCGCGCGCAGTCAGTCAGCCCCAGCACCAACCCCGACCTCGCAGAACTGCTTCACGCCTTCAAAAGAAGTACCGGAGTCCCAATTCTGGGCAATACCTCCCTCAACGATGCTGGCGAACCCATCATCAACCGGCTCTCCGAGGCCGTCCACTTCGCCGCAGGCAAAGGGATCAGGGCATTGATCGTCAACGCAACAACACTGATCAGCCTGCGCGACAACACGACACACCACCCAGGACCCCACCCGCGCCAGCGGAAGTTCTTCGAGCCACCCGCCGGGACAGACTCCGACGCAGTTATCCGGGCGTTCAACCCGCATGACCTCGACCGGCACGAACTCACCTACTTCTACGACAACCCGGCGCTTTTCGCCGCCATCGACATCCGGGCCGCAGACGACGCGAAGCACGTCCGGAACCGCACCGAGGCGTACCTGCTTGAAAACCCCGGCGCATTGGACCGCAGATGACCACGCTCCCCGACCAAGTCCTCGAAAACCACCTACGCCACTACGCAGCCTTCGCCGAAGCCGACCGCACCCGCATCCTCGCCGCCGTCATCAAGAACTACGGCCGCAGCGTCGACAACTCCGACCTCGACCGCAACACACAGTGGCGCGCAGCTGTCCAGGACCTCACCACAAGCCCGCTCACCGCAGAACTCGTCGAGTCCACCGCCCGACTGCTGTCCAACCGTTCTGCCAACACGCGGCCGAAATTCCGGGCGCAATCGTTCCTGGCCGACATCGGCGCGGCAGTACAGCAGGTACCGTCGTCAGCCGAGCAGCAACTGGGCCTTGCCCTCGACATGCACGAGCAAGGCATTGCTCCCGTGCTGACCTACGCCTTCAACCAGTGGGTCACCACAGGCGTCGAACCGAAGGCGGTGGGACGGTGTCTCGCTGAACTCACCGTCATGGGCCTCTACCGCCTCGCCAATGCGCATGAAGCAGCGACCGATGCGACGCTGCTCGCCTCCGGCTCCACAGCGGCCGTGATCCGAACTCGCGAACGAGTCCATAAACACCCCCGGAACTATGCAGCCCGTGAGGTGCTGCTCCCGCTCGAGTTCACCAACTACCAGATCCTGGCCAAGACCTGTCTCCACGACCGCATCCCCGCCAACGCTGACTTCGATCCGACGACGAAAATCCTTCACCACGACTACGTTCCAGGAAGAGACGGAGAAGCCATCCTCAGATCCGGACTTCTGCCGAATCCGCAGCAGGAGACCGACCTGAAACACCTGCACTCGGCCCTGCTGCGAGAACTACGCGAACACAGCCTTGTTCTCGATCTTCATCCCGGAAACTATGTTTGGAATGCCGCCCGCGACAGATGGGTGCTGGTAGACATCGGGCCGATCCCGCTCATCGGATCCGAAGAGTACTTCATCGAAGACTTCAGCGCTTACTACACCCACACCTGGCTGAACCGCCTGACCAGGGAACGCGCCGAACCGGTTCGATCGATTGACTACAGCGTCGGGCCCCTGATCGATCCCCCAGCAAACGCAGGGTCTTCAGCGAGGTAGCCGAGAAGTCCACCGTGGGGAACCGCACCGATCTTGTAGATGCACATTCACAGGGGAATGGAAACAGCGGAATGCACATCACGACTGGCGAGATTATCCGCCGTATCCGCAAGTCGCTCGGCATGACTCAATCCGAATTGGGAGCCGTTCTCGGCTATACCCAGCCCGCCATTTCGCAGCTCGAGCGCGGCGGTGCTGCGGTGCACGATGTGCGGGTACTACGCCGAGTAGCCAAGGCGCTTCACGTTCCGCTTGCCATACTGGTGGTGGAGTCAGACGAGGAGGCGGATATGAACCGTCGCAACTTCCTACGCGCCAGCGCCCTCGGTGCCGGATCTGTCATCACAACTGGCGCGACGGGGCACGCAGTTGCCACAGTGCCATCAACCGCCAGCATCCGTGTGGGTGCTGCGGATGTCGCTGAAATTACTGCCAGTATCAATCAAATCCACGAGCTGGACCTGCTGGTAGGCGGCGACCGGCTGCGCCGGATAGCGGCCAACGAAGTGCGTTACGTCGGACAGTTGCTGGATAACGGAGCCTACACCGATGACATCGGGCGGACCTTGACCAGCGCCGCTGCTGAGATGATGACCGCCGCAGGCTGGGTCCACTTTGACGCGGTCCGGCTGGAGGACGCGCGTCGCTACTACGCACGAGCAGCGCAGACTGCGACCGCCGCAGGCAATGGCATTGCGGCGGCGCACGCTCTACTCAACGCAAGCATGCTCAGCTTCCAGGGTGGCTTCTCGCCGTCGAAGCCCTCGAAAGATGCGCGTCCCAGGGACGGGATCAACCTCGCCGACGCCGCGCAAACCTCAGCCCGCCGGGAGGGCGGGCCGAAGTTGCGTGCATTGGGAGCGATCTACGAAGCAGGAGCCCACAGCGCCATGGGCGATACCAGCACGATGGTGGAGGCGATCAGTCGTGCCCATCGTGCGTACGAGTCGAGCCGCGGTCATGACCCGGACTGGGTATACCTCCCGCCAGCGGCGCTGACCGGGATGACTGGTTGGGCGTACATGCGAATCGGCGACCACCGCACGGCGACCGCGTACCTCCAGACGGCAGTTGACGGCACGAACGCGTGGCCCCGGGAGAATATTGGCTGGCGCATCAAGCTGGCCGAGAATTTCATCCAGGCCGGAAAGATTTCTGAAGGCTGTCGGGTACTCATCGACCACTTCGATCAGATCAGCAACTTGACCTCCACGCGGTTGCAGTCCACCCTCCATGGCATCGTGGAAGACATCCGCCCATACGCCGGGGTACCGGAGGTACGCGAGTTTCTGGGGAAGCGGGCAGAAGCGATGTAGTTCAGTCGCAGTCCGCGGAAACCGCCGATCAAAGCCCAGGATCGGCACCGCTCGCCTCATCGATTTTCGCCGGGCCTGCGGTCCGGTGCGGTCAGGTGCGACTGCCACCAGCGGACCGTTGCACGCTGCGGGACGGAAGCGCCCGGTCTCTGCAACGCGAAGGACAGGCCCACCACCCGTCACGAATTTTCCCGAGAACCATTGGCCACATCCGATATCCGCGCAGTGAGAAATTCGGAGCGTTTTTGTTCGAGATACTCCTGCCAACGTTGACGAAGGCCAGGATACCCTGGAACACCGCCGGGTGGCGGCGGCATGAAGGTGACGAACTCCCCGACATCTTGCGGATAACCAAAATCGGCGAACAGCAGATCGACAGTTTTGAAGGGATCCTCGAATTCTGCCTGGTTCTCATGCACCCAAGCGAGTGCGAGATACGTCCAGACAAGGTCATCACGATCGACCAACTGATCCATCAGATCGGGGAGACGATCCAACTCATCCGAGAGCAGCAGTGAGATCTCCTCTATAGAACCCATCTTGGAACTAGCAGGCACAACGCATCCCAGCGCCAACTCAACCACATCCGACGGCGATATCCATCGGTTGACATAACCGTAATTCAGCTCGCCCGGAGTCAGGCGAGCTCGGTCGGTGATGAAGGACGCGGGGATGTTGAATTTCGCCGAATATTCCATAGATTCGCTCATGGCTTCGACGGTATTCCGTTAATCGTTCCATTGGGTACAAACAATTGATGTGTAACCTTTCCGGTCTCGTCTACAATCCACTCGAAACGCCCAGCCTTCCCGTTCAACTCACCCGGCATCTGCACCAGTGTATAGGGCTTACCATCTCCGCCGACGTTCTTGAACAAAGTCCCCTTCTCTGCGATGTCGTCGACAGGCCACGAAGCAGCACGATGATAAGGGTCAGGCTTCAGGCCGGATCCTGAGCGATCTGCCACCTTGATGACATCCTCGGCATCCTGTGGGGATCCGATCCTCATTGGAGATGTTTTCGCTTTCCCAGCATTCCTGACTTTTTCGAGCAGTTTGGTGGCAAGGTCCTTGATGCGCTGGACGACTTCTTTGGTCTTCGAGGTGACGCGTTCAACTGCGACGGCCGTACGTAGTTTCGCGGCTTTGACCGCAATTTTGATGAGATCGGCGAATTTATCGATGATCCTGGCGACCGCAGCGGTGGTTCTTGCGGCCACGGCGGCGGCACCGACGCCGAAACTGACGCAGGAGACGAGGACCGACAGCGCGAGGCTGACGGCCACTTCTACGGCGATTTCCTTGGCGAGGTTCCCGAGTAGTCGCTCGAGCTCGGCCCGCAGGGCGTCGTGGGCTTGTTTCTGGTCGCGGCAGGATTGGGCCATCTCGCCATACGCGCCGGCCAGGTCGGAGGCAACGGTTTTCAGTTCGCGCAGATCTTCGTCGATGAAGCCGGCGTCCGGTGAGGTGACCTGTTCGAACATCACCGCGGCGCGTTCGAGTTCGGTCGCGATAGCGGTGACGGACTCGTGAGTGGACAGCGTGTGCCACACATCGGCCGCGTGCGACAACTTGGCGGTGTCGCCATCCGGGATCGGGATACCGACCTTGGTGGCAAGTTCCAGACCGTCGTCGACCAGGCCGCGCCCGTCGCCGCCTGCGGAGGGCGGAATCGTCGACAACAGTTCCAGCGGTGTGTAGCCGAATGCCGCCGCCAGGCTCGGCAGCTGAGGTTCGGGCCGACCGCCGGCAGGGTCGTGATCGGCGAGGGCGTGGTTGTATCCGGCCTGATTCAGGACTTGGGCGTAGCCGTCGAGCGCCATGGTGAGGTCGAGCGAAAGCTTCCACATGTCGCTGGCCTGCTGATCATAGGACTCGGCCCAGATCTTGCCGTCGCCGATGCTGCCGGCCATGCCTCGTGTTTCGTCGAGGGACTGCATCTTGCTCTGGAAAGCGTTGATGAAACCGGAGGCGGCGGTGTTGCACGCGACGGCGGCGTCGTAGTAGACCTGTGGCGCGACATCCAGCACCGTCACGACGCTGCTCCACCACGGCCGAGCATTTCCAGATTCGCGGCCACGGCCGCGGTGTATCGCTGATGCGCGGCGACTGCGGCGGCCTGCATCTCGCGGATCCCCTCGGCGACATCCTGTGCGCCGGTGAGCCAACGAGCGAAGGCATCGTTCGCGGCGGTCGCAGACGGGCCGCTCCAGCCGGCTTGAACGGCGGTGATCCGCTGCTGGATACCGACGAGACTGTCCTCGAGGAAACCGGCGAATCCGGCCACGCGCGCGGTGATGTCGTCGAGTTCGGTCAGATCGACCCGAAACGGTTCGGCCATGCGTCATCTCCCCCGAGATCTACGGCAGATCGAGTGAACTGGTATTCGTGGCACGATCGGTATCGAGCTGGATATGCGTATCCGCGGTGACACCCATCAATTCGGCCAGCGTCGCGAGCGCGTCCAGAACGGTTTGCGCGCCTTGACGGGTTTCCTCCCAGCCTGCCTGGTACGCGGTCGCCGAGACCCCGGTCCATCCCTGCAAGAGGGCACCGATTTCAGTGTCCAAGGTACGGACTCCGTCGACCAACTCTTGGGCAGTCAACTGCAAGTAACGCCCCGCATCGGAAACCTCGGACGGGACGACATCGAAAGTCCCATCACCCTGCGCCATACTCCCCCTCCCCAGGCCCTGATGCCGGCAACCTTACCTCACCTCGTCCGATGGTTGCGTCCATAGCGTTGAGATGCGGCTCGAGCATCGGACCGGGTCAGAGCGTGTCGCAGCCGAACCGGCCTGGCCTCTCGCCGGGCTTCGGTCCGGCGTGTGCCGGCTCGGATTGGTTGCGGTGGTTGATCGCCCGGTGGGCAACCGAGGGTGCGTGCAACTTTTAATCCGCTTCAAGCGCGCAGAACAAGGCGGGATACGGAGGCCCGATCGTGCAGCGCGCCGCCCCGCACGGATTGCACCTGATGCCCTCGATCATCACCTGCGGCCTGTGGCTGCCGCTCTGGCTCATCCACTACCTTGTGGCCGGCAACCGCTGACCGCGACAACCACCTTTCGACGCCAAGGATCACTCGACATGTCCGCACGCTCGTCGCCGTCATCGCCTGCGGCGCCCTCACCTCGCTCGCCATCGGACTCGCCCACGCCGACTGGAGCGACTCCAAGCGCAACCGTATCCGTCGTGAGCATCCCGGCATTCTGCTGACCACACCGGAATCTTTGGAAGCCATGCTGATCGGCACAAAGACCGATCATCGGGAATTGCTCGGCCATATCCGGGCGGTCGTGGTCGATGAGGTACACGCCTTCGCCGGTGACGACCGTGAATGGCATCTACTGGCCGTCTTGGAGAGATTGCAGCGGGTCACCGGGACGCCGATCCAACGGGTCGGATTATCGGCGACAGTCGGCAATCCGAATTGATCAACGGAGCCTACACATGTCGATAGCCCAACGGATGAGTCGGCTCGGGCGGTTCACCGGATTCAGCCTCCTGGCCGTCGCCATAGTCGTGCCGGTAGCCATCGTCTGCCTGGTCGTCTGGGGCACGATCCGTAAGAAGTTGGACCCGCCCGCCGAGATGCGGCATACCTCCGCGACCGAAGTGGACCGGATACGAAACCGTCTCCACCGAAAAGGAGAATATCGGCGGCCTGCTCGTTTCGAAGGTCTTCATCGGTCCCGTAGTCGACCGGCCACAAGACCGCATAATCTCTCCGGGGGCGACGTACTAAGCCATGGGCAAACCGGGCCCGGCCGGAGTCTATTGGCTTGTCTACGGTGATTACGCAGACGGTTGTCACATCAGCGTCGATCGCGTGGTCGGCGGAGACGCCCTGCGCACAGTCCACAAGTTGTCGAGCACTCGACGCGACGAAGTATCCGGCGGCGAAAAACTGGTGCTGGTCGCGAAATTCACCTGCGGGGAGGGTTGATACCTCCAAGCGGCCATCCGGTCTCGTCCAGTCGGCGCTTGCTGCCGATCCCGTCACTGTCGAGCTAGAGATCGGCGGACGAGTGAATAATCAGGCTAGTTGTTCGATCTTCGCGGCTACCTCGGCGCCGGTCAGCGGCTCGCGCGCGATGACGGCGATGGTGTCGTCGCCCGCGATGGTGCCGACGATGTAGGGCAGTGCCGCGCGATCGAGAGCGCTGGCCAGGTAATGGGCGGCGCCGGGCGGGGTGCGCAGGACCGCGATGTTGCCGCTGGCGTCGGTGGAGACCAGCAGGTCGCCGAGCAGCTTGGACAACCGGTCGGTGCCGCCGGTGACGCCGCGGACGGGGCTGCCGTCCTCGGGCACCACGTAGACGCCCGCACCGCCGTCGGCGGCGCGCAGCTTCACCGCGCCCAGTTCGTCCAGATCCCGCGACAGCGTGGCCTGGGTGGTCTCGATGCCTTCGGCCGCCAGCAGGGCCGCCAGTTCGGTCTGGCTGCGCACCGCGTGCGCCGTCAGCAGCTCGATGATGCGCGACTGCCGTCCGGCGCGAGTACGCGCGATGGCGGGGCCGCTTCGCCCCGATTCCGACTGCGAAACGCTCACGACCGCGCCTCGCCTGAGCTCGGCGGCATCATCCGCGCTCGCACGCCGTCGCTTCGGTGCGCCGTCCGGCCCGGCTCGCCGCGACGGGAAGACGTCGCGGCGGTTCGCCCGCCCCCCTCGTTCACGCCCCGCTCCCGGATCGTCGCTCCAGCAACCAGACCAGCAGCGCTTTCTGGGCGTGCAGGCGGTTCTCGGCCTCGTCCCACACCACACTGCGCGGCCCGTCGAGCACCTCGTCGGTGATCTCCTCGCCGCGATGCGCGGGCAGGCAGTGCAGCACGACGGCATCCGGTTGGGCGTGCGCGAGCAACTCGGCGTTGAGCTGGAACGGCCGGAACGGACCGACGCGGTCCAGGCCGTCGTTCTCCTGCCCCATGGAGGTCCAGGTGTCGGTGACCAGCGCGTCGGCGCCCCAGGCCGCGGCGACCGGATCGCCGGTCACCGTGATGGTGGCTCCGGTCTCGGCGGCGCGCTTGCGCGCGGCCTCCACGATCCACGGCTGTGGCTCGAAGCCCGCGGGCGCGGCGATGGTCACGTTCAGACCCGCGGTGACGCCGCCGAGCAGCAGCGAGTGGGCCATGTTGTTGGCGCCGTCACCGAAGTAGGCGAGATCGCGCCCGACCAACTCGCCCTTGTGTTCGGCCAGCGTCTGCAGATCGGCGAGCACCTGGCACGGATGGAACTCGTCGGACAGCGCGTTGATCACCGGAACCGTGGCGGTGGCGGCCATCTCGTCGAGCCGGGACTGCTCGAAGGTGCGCCACACGATCGCGTCCACGTAGCGGGAGAGCACCCGGCCGGTGTCGCCGAGCGTCTCCTCCCGGCCCAGCTGGGTGTCGCGGCCGTCGACGACCACCGCGTGCCCGCCGAGCTGGGCGATGCCCATCTCGAAGGAGAAGCGGGTGCGGGTGGAGTTCTTCTCGAAGATCACTCCGACGCCGCGCGGGCCCTCGAGCGGGCGCCGGGCGAAGGGCGATTTCTTGAGTTCGGCGGCGAGCGCCAGGATCTCGGCTTGCTCGGCGGGGCTGACGTCGTCGTCACGCAGGAAGTGCCGCACGGAAGTCATTGCGCCGCAACTCCTTTCGTGTCCTCGAGCGCGCCGTCGAGGATCTCCGGCAGATCGGCGACGAAGTTGTCCGCCTGGGTCTCGGTGAGCACCAGCGGCGGCGCCAGCCGGATCACGTTCGGTTTGGCCGGGTTGACGAGGTAGCCCGCCTCCCGTGCTCGCGCTTCGACCCGCGCGGACACGTCGTCGGTGAGCACGATGCCCAGCAGCAGGCCCGCACCGCGCACCTGATCGATGAGCGGATGTTGCAACAACTCGATGCCGTCGCTGAGCCGCTTGCCGACCGACTCGACGTGCGAGAGCAGATCGGTGTCGTCGATCGTGCGCAGCACCGCGAGCGCCGCAGCCGCGCACACCGGGTTGCCACCGAAGGTGGTGCCGTGCAGGCCGGGGGTGAGCAGATCGGCCGCCCGCCCGTTGGCCAGTACCGCGCCGATGGGCAGTCCGCCGCCGAGGCCTTTGGCCAGGGTGATGACGTCCGGCACGATGCCGACGGCCTGGTGGGCGTAGAACTTCCCGGTCCGGCCGATGCCGGTCTGCACTTCGTCGAGCACCAGCAGCGCCCCGCTGCGCGCGGTGATCTCGCGCGCCTTGGCGAGGTAGTCGAACGGCGGTACCACCACTCCGCTCTCCCCCATGATCGGCTCGAGGAACACCGCGGCGGTGTCCTCGTCGACCACGGCGTCCAGCGCCGCGGCGTCGCCGTAGGGCACGTGCACGACACCGGGCGGCATCGGTTCGAAGGGGGTCCGCTTGGACGGCTGGCCGGTGAGGGCGAGCGCGCCCATGGTGCGGCCGTGGAAGGCCTCCTCGCAGGCGACGATCTTGTGGCGCCCGGTGAGCCGGGCGATCTTGAACGCCGCCTCGACCGCCTCGGTCCCGGAGTTGCAGAAGAAGGCGCGGCCCTCGCCGTCGGCGAAGTGCGCAAGCAACCGCTCGGCCAGCTCGATGACCGGCTCGCTGGCGTACAGGTTCGACACGTGCCCGAGCGTGCCGAGCTGCTGGGTGACCGCCTCGAGGATCGCGGGGTGCGCGTGGCCGAGGCTGTTGACCGCGATGCCGCCGAGGAAATCGACATAGCGCTTGCCGTCCGCGTCGTAGACCACGGCCCCCGCGCCGCGCACCAGCGCGACCTTCGGCGTGCCGTAGTTGTTCATCAGCGCGGCGGACCACCGCTTCTGCAGTTCAGCTGTGCTCATTGTTTCGTTCCGTCCGGTGCGCCGGACCCGTTCGGGGTGAGCGGGGCGGGAGTCACCATCGTTCCGATTCCTTCTCCGGTGAACAGTTCCAGCAGCACGGCGTGCGGGACGCGACCGTCGATGACATGCGCGGTCGGCACCCCCGCCGACACGGCGCGCAGGCAGGCTTCCATCTTGGGCACCATGCCCGCATCCAGGCGCGGGAGCAACTCGGCCAGCGCCGTCGTATCGATGCTGGAGGTGAGCGAGGAGCGGTCCGGCCAGTTCGTGTACAAGCCCTCGACGTCGGTGAGCACGACCAGTTTCTCGGCGCCGATGCCTTCGGCCAGCGCGGCGGCGGCGGTGTCGGCGTTGATGTTGTGCACCACGCCGTCGGCGTCCGGGGCGATGGTCGACACCACGGGGATGCGGCCGGCATCGATCAGGTCCAGCACAGCGTCGGGGTTGACCTCGGTGACGTCGCCGACCAAGCCGATATCGGTGGGCTCGCCGTCCACCTCGACGGTGCGGCGGGTCGCGGTGAACAGCCCGGCGTCCTCACCGGAGATGCCGACCGCGTAGGGGCCGTGCGAGTTGATCAGGCCGACCAGCTCACGGCCGACCTGCCCGAACAGCACCATCCGCACCACATCCATCACCTCGGGGGTGGTCACCCGGAAGCCGCCGCGGAATTCGCCTTGCAGGCCGAGCCTTTTCAGCATCGCGCTGATCTGCGGGCCGCCGCCGTGCACCACCACCGGGTGCACGCCGACCGTGCGCAGGAACGCCATGTCGGCGGCGAAGGCCTGCTTCAAATGCTCGTCGACCATGGCGTTGCCGCCGTACTTCACGACGACGATCTTGTCCCGGAACTTCTGCAACCACGGCAGGGCATCAGCCAGGACGTGTGCCTTGTCCAGTGCGGAGAGCGTGTGCAACACCTGACTGGTCATGAGCTGTAGGCCGAGTTCTCTTCGACGTAACCGTGCGAGAGGTCGGTGGTTCGGATGGTCGCGCTCGCGGAGCCGACGTTCAGCTCGATCCGCACCTCGATGTCGGTGCCGGAAAGGTCGACCGCGCGGGCTCCGGGCGCGCCGACTCCGTCGACGCACACCGGCTTCCCGTTGAACGACACCGAGATCCGGTTCGGATCGAGCGTGATCGGCGCCATGCCCACCGCGGCGAGCACACGTCCCCAGTTCGGGTCGGATCCGAACAGCGCCGTCTTGACCAGGCTATCGCGGGCGACGGTGCGCGCCGCGGCCACCGCCTCGTCCTCGGTGGCCGCGCCCGCGACGGTGACCAGCACCCGCTTGGTGACGCCCTCGGCGTCGGCCATCAACTGTGCGGCCAGATCGTCGCAGACCGCGAGCACGGCGGCGTCCAGTTCCTCCTGGCTGGGGGTGACCTCGCTGGCGCCGTTGGCCAGCAGCAGCACGGTGTCGTTGGTGGAGCAGGAACCGTCCACGTCGAGCCGGTCGAAGGTGCGGGCGGTGGCGTTGCGCAGGGCCTGGTCGAGCTGATCGGCGGTCACCGCCGCGTCGGTGGTGAGCACCACCAGCATGGTCGCCAGCGACGGGGCCAGCATGCCCGCGCCCTTGGCCATGCCTCCGACATTCCACTTGTCGCGGTGGTGGAACGCCGCCTCCTTGGGCACGGTGTCGGTGGTCATGATGGCCCATGCGGCATCCGAGCCACCGGAGAGGCCGCCGCCCATCTCGTGCACGATCTCGGTGACGGCGGGGATCAGTTTGTCCATCGGGAGCCGGTCACCGATCAGCCCGGTCGAACAGACGGCGATCTCGCCCGCGCCGGTCTCGGTACCCCAGTTGCTCAGCGCGGTGGCGAGTTCCTCGGCGGTCTTGTGCGTGTCCTGGAATCCGCCCGGCCCCGTGCAGGCGTTGGCTCCGCCGGAATTCAGGATCACCGCGCGCAGCCGCTTGCCGGTCAGCACCTGCTGCGACCACAGCACCGGTGCGGCCTTGACCTTGTTGCGGGTGAACACGCCCGCGGCCGGGTACTCCGGCCCTTCGTTGAACACCAGCGCCAGATCCGGCTTGCCGCTGGCCTTGATGCCCGCGGCGATACCCGCCGCGCGGAAGCCGAGTGGTGCGGTCACGCCCTGGGTCCGGACCAGCTTGCCGTCGGCGATGTCGGCTGTCGTCACGGTGCCACTCCTACGGTGGAAAGTCCTGCGGCCTCGTCGAATCCGAGCGCCAGATTCATGGATTGGACCGCGGCTCCCGCGGTGCCCTTGGTCAAGTTGTCGATCGCGCCGATCACCACGAGCAAGCCCGCGTCGGCGTCCACCGCCACCTGCAGGGTGACGGCGTTGGAGCCGAGTACCGACCCGGTCTGCGGCAGCACGCCTTCCGGCAGCAGGTGCACGAAAGGCTCGTCGGCATACGCTTTCTCGTACACGGCGCGCGCCTGGGCGGCGTCTACACGGATCGGCGCCGTGCAGGTGGCGAGGATGCCGCGCGGCATCGGCGCCAGTACCGGAGTGAACGACACCGAGACCTCGGCGCCACCGGCCGCCGCGAGATTCTGCGCGATCTCCGGCGTGTGCCGGTGCGCGCCCGCGATACCGTAGGCCCGCGCCGAGCCCATCACCTCCGATCCCAAGAGCCCGATGTCCAATTTGCGGCCGGCTCCGGACGCGCCGCTCACCGCCACCACGTGCACGGTGGGCTCCACGATGCCCGAGGCGACGGCGGGGGCCAACGCGAGGCTGGCGACGGTCGGATAGCAGCCGGGGACCGCGATCCGCGTCGCTCCGCGCAGTTTCTCCCGGCCGCCGGGCAGCTCGGGCAACCCGTAGGGCCAGCTGCCCGCGTGCGGGCTGCCGTAGTATTTCTCCCAGGCATTCGGGTCGGTGAGCCGGAAGTCGGCCCCGCAGTCGATGATCACCGTGGAATCGGGCAACTCGGCGGCGATGGCTCCCGACTGGCCGTGCGGCAGCCCGAGGAAGACCACGTCGTGGCCCGCCAGCTCGTCGACCGTGGTCGGTGCGAGCACCCGATCGGCCAGCGGCAGCAGATGCGGCTGCAACTCCCCCAGCGCGGTGCCCGCGTTCGAGCCCGCGGTGAGCGCCCCGATGACTAGGCGCCCGCTTCGGTAAGCGGGATGTCCCAGCAGCAGACGCAACACTTCGCCGCCCGCGTATCCGCTGGCGCCGGCTACCGCGACCCGCACGGCGGGTCCGGGCGGGCGGGGCGCATCCGAGGAATCAACCATGTGATGATTATGCATGACCATGCAAGCTCATTCACAGCCTGGGTTGCCGCTCCCGGTCACGACCACCTGATACCCGCCGCCTCGCTGACCAAACCGCGCGACCGAGACCTCGGCGCGAGCCGCCGTGCGACGGCTCAGCGCAGCACGGCCGGGTCGATACCCAGCGCTTCGGCCAGCCCGGCTTCGCCCCGCGCGGTGACCCGCACGGCACGGCCGCTACCGACGCCCTTGACCCACTCCAACTCTTTCAGGCGGCGGCACAGCTGTGCGCCCGCCGAGCCGCCGAGATGGACGCGGCGCTCGGTCCAGTCGAGGCAGGGCCTGGCCACCGGGCGTCGCGTGGCGCGCAGGGCGGCAGGGTCGACGCCCATCGAGCCGGTGAGCCACGCCGAGCCGGAATCGGTGAGGGCGAACCCGCCGTCACCGTGGAGCAGGCCACGCGCGGTCATGGCGTCGGTGATCGCCACACCGAGCCGGCCCGCGAGATGGTCGTAGCAGGTGCGGCCACGAGCCAGCGCGGCGGCGACCGCGGCGGTGCGCAAGCCGGTCACCGGGCGGCCGGACGGGCCGAGATGAGCGACCATGCCCTCGAGCAGTTCGGCGACCTGCGGACCGGCCAGCTGGACGTAGCGATGCCTGCCTTGACGGTGTTCGACCAGCAGGCCGCCGTCGCACAGGCGGTCCAGGTGCTCGGTCGCGGTGGACGCGGCGACACCGGTGTGGCGCGCGAGCTCGCCCGCGGTCCACGCCCGTCCGTTCAGCAGGGCGAGGCAGATGTCGGCTCGGGTGCGGTCGGCGAGCAGGGCGGCGAAACCCGCCAGTTCGGCTCCTGTGGTCGGCACCACTCCATGATGGCGGCCCCTCGTTTCGGCGGGCGCCGAAACGTTCCGTGGCTACCGTCGCGGCATGACTTCGTCTTCTCCGGCGCCCGGCGCGGCCACCTCGCCGACCAAGTTCGAGATCTTCCACGGTCTGCATCACCGTGACCGGCCCCTCGTACTGCCCAACGCCTGGGACTTCGCGTCGGCCGCGCTGCTGGCGACCGAGGGATTCCCGGCGATCGGCACGACCAGCCTCGGCGTCGCCGCCGCGGCAGGGCTGGCCGATGGGGCGGGCAGAACGAAGGCGGAAACGCTCGCTTCCGCCCGTCGCCTGGCGCGGCTGCCGATCCCCGTGACCGTCGACATCGAGGGTGGCTTCGACGAGCGGCCCGGCGCTGTAGCGGATTTCGTCGAACAGCTCGCCGCCTGGGGGATCGCGGGCGTCAACCTGGAAGACGGCCGTGCGGGATCGGCGCTGGCGACGCCGGAGCACCAGGCCACACTGATCGCCGCGATCAAGGAACGCACGCCTGAAATGTTCGTCAATGCCCGTATCGACACCTACTGGCTGGGTCTCGATCACGGCTCGACCCACGCCCGCGTGCGACGGTACGCGGCGGCCGGAGCCGACGGCGTCTTCCTGCCGGGCCTGACCGACCCGGAGCGCATCCGGCGGCTCGTGGCGACGACGGAATTGCCGGTCAACGTCCTCTATGCCGCCACCGGCCCCGGCGTCGCGACGCTGACCGGACTCGGCGTGCGCCGGATCAGCACCGGGTCGCTGCTCTACCGCTCGGCGCTGTCGGCCGCGGTGGAGGTCGCACGCTCCGTGCGGGACGACGCCTCCCCTGCGTCCGGCGTCGTGAGCTACACCGATATCCAACGCCTGCTGCCTGCGCACACCAGCCAGTGAGCAGCGATTCGTCCGGAACTCGAAAGCGTGGACCACTTCGCCCTCAGCCGTCGGCGAGCGGGTCCACTCCGGCCGCGTCGCCTGCGACGCACGAGTGGCGATGCCCCCGACGCGTCCGGCCGGAGCAGCGCCGTTTCCGCCACCGAGTCAGTGCTTCTGCACCACGCGCTCTCCTTCGCCGGGTTTCCAGATGGTGATGTCGAGGTGGTCGCCCGCTACCTCCACCGTCGACGCCCCGGTGAGCTCGGCGACGTAGAAGTGGTCGAACTCCTGACCTCGGATGTCGAAGCCGGTCTCATCGAACAGTTGCTGAGCGAAGCGGGTGTGCACCTCCCGGTCGGGGAGGTCCATGACGGTGCCGAACAGTTTGGCGTCGCCGTCGGACACGTTCGTGTCGACCGTGGCGGTGTGCAGGCAGAAGCGCGGATCCCGGGCGAGGTCGCGGAACTTGGTGGTGCCCGGCATCCCCGCGATCACGAGCAACCCCTCGAAGACCCGCGGCTCGATCGGGCTGATCCGCGGGTAACCGTCGGAACGGAGGGTGCCGAGCATGCAGAGATTCCCCGCGGCCCGGTGCCTGCGCAGGAAGACCTCGGCGATATGCGGCGCTTCTTCGGTGAATCGGCTCCAAGTGGTCATGCCGAGGACGGTACGGCGAAAACTTGCCGTCTTCTGTCAAGGTTTCCGGCTAGTGTCGCGGGCATGCGGGCGAGTCGACTGGTGCAACTGCTTCTGCTGTTGCAGACCCGGGGCCGGCTGACCGCGCCGGAACTCGCGCGGGAACTGGAGGTCTCGGTGCGCACCGTCTATCGCGATGTCGAAGCCCTCTCGGCGGCGGGTGTCCCGGTCTACAGCGAGCCGGGTCGCGCGGGTGGCGTGCGGCTGCTGGACGGCTACCGCACCCGGCTCACCGGCCTCACCACCGACGAGGCCGACGCGGTGCTGCTGGCCGGATTGCCCGGCGCCGCAGCCGATCTCGGGCTCGGCACCGTGCTGGCCACCGCGCAGTTGAAGGTGCTCGCCGCGCTGCCACCGGAACTGCGCGGACGCGCGACGCGCATCGCCGAGCGGGTGTACGTCGACGCGCCGGGCTGGTTCCACCGACCGGACGAGACGCCGACGCTCGCGACGATCGCCGACGCGCTCTGGCACGACCGCACGCTGCGCGTGCGCTACGGCCGCAAAGACACGGTGGTCGAGCGCTTGCTGGACCCGCTCGGGCTGGTGCTCAAGGCAGGCACCTGGTACCTGGTCGCCCGGAGCGGGCGCACGCCCCGCTCGTATCGGGTGGGCCGGATCCTCTCCGCCGAACCGACCGGCGAATCGTTCGACCGCCCCGCCGAATTCGACCTGCGCGCGCACTGGAGCGACGCCGCCGACGATTTCGCGCGTTCGATGCTGCGCGTCCGGGCGCGCTGCCGGATCGCCGCCACCCACCTGCGGTTGCTGCGGCTGATGAACGATCCGGCAGCGGTCGCGGAGGCACAAGCCTCCGCGGGACCGCCCGATGCCGAAGGCTGGGTCGAAGTGGTCGTGCCGTCCGAGTCCTTCGAGGTGCTCGCGCACGCTCTTCTTCCCCTCGGCGAGTTCGTCGAAGTGCTGGAACCGCCGCAGCTGCGCGCACAGCTCGCGGCGACGGCCGCCGCCATGCATGCGCGCTACCGCGGAGGTTAGCTCTCCCGCACCCGCCCGGTTCGGCTAGCGCCGGGTGCGGAAGAACTCGCGGACGTCCGCGGTCAGCAGGTCCGGCGCTTCCATCGCCGCGAAATGCCCGCCGCGGTCGAATTCGGTCCACCGGACGATGTTGTGCGCGTCTTCGGCGAGTTTGCGGATCGAGAGGTCACCGGGGAACAGCGCCGCCGCGGTCGGCACGTCGGACTTCCGCACGGGCGCTCCCCAGGCCGCGGATTCGCTGTAGAGCCGCAGCGAGGAGGCGAAGGTTCCGGTGAACCAGTACAGGCTGACATTGGTCAGCAGCGCGTCCCGGCCCACCGCGTCCTCGGGCAGTTCGATCGCCGGATTCGTGTACTGCCGGAACAGGTCGGCGATCCAGGCCAACAGCCCGGCGGGCGAGTCGTGGATGCCGATCGCCAGCGTCTGCGGACGGTTGGCTTGCAGCGTCGCGTAGTCGTAGCGGGCATAGCTCTCCGGGCCGGTCAGCGTGGCCAGCTTCGCCTGATCCTCCTGGCTGTACCCGGCCTGCGCACCCGCCGAGGACCACTCGCCCGCAGCCGCCGATTCCTCCGCCCCGCCCCACGAGTCGGTATCGCCGCTGTCCCACGCGGGGATCGTGATCGGACCGTTCACGTGCAGGCCCGCGAGGTGCTCGCGGGCGATATGGCCCAACCGAGCGGCGATGAAGTACCCCGCGTCGCCGCCCTGCACGCCGTAGCGGTCGTAGCCGAGGCGCGCCATGAGCGCGGCGACCACCTCCGCGAACCGCTCGGTCGAGCCAGCACCCGGGTCCGGGGACACCTCGGAGAACGCGAAGCCCGGCAGTGAGGGCACGACCAGGTGAAACGCGTCGGCCGGGTCGCCACCGTGCGCGCGGGGATCGCTCAGCGGTCCGAGCACCTCCAGGAACTCGACGAACGACGCGGGCCAGCCGTGGTTGAGCACCAACGGCAGCGCATCCGGCTCCGGCGAGCGGACGTGCAGGAAGTGCACCTGCCGCCCGTCGATGCCGGTGACGAAGTGGGGCAGTTCGTTCAGCTTCGCTTCGACGGCGCGCCAGTCGAATTCGGTGCGCCAGTACTCGGCCAGCGGACGCAGATAGGACACCCGCATACCCTTGTCCCACTTGGCGCCGGGCAGGTCGTTCGGCCATGGCGTGCCGGCGAGGCGGCGATGCAGGTCGTCGATCTTCTCCTGCGGGATATCGATGCGGAAGGGGCGAATGTCCTGGTCGGTAGTCATGTCCACCACGGTAGGAAGCGCTTAGGACGCGATCGTTCCTAAGTTTCCGGCATTGTGGCGTAATGCTCGAAACGTCGGCTCGCCTGCTCAAACTGCTGGCCCTGCTGCAGACCCATCGCGACTGGACCGGCGCCGAACTGGCCGAACGGCTCGGCGTCACCGGGCGCACGGTGCGCCGCGACGTCGATCGGCTTCGGGAACTCGGCTACCCGGTCCACGCCACCCAGGGCGCCGCCGGATACCGCCTCGGCGCGGGGGCCGCGCTGCCGCCGCTGCTGCTCGACGACGAGGAAGCCGTCGCGGTGGCGGTGGGCCTGCGCGGCGCCTCCGCCGGCACCGTGACCGGGCTCGAGGAGGCGTCGCTGCGCGCGCTGACCAAGCTGGAACAGGTGCTGCCGCCCCGCTTGCGCCATCGGGTCCGCACGCTGCGCGGCGCCACCTTGCGCGTCGGCACGCCCGGCAGCGACGTCCGGCCGGACACCCTCCTGGCCGTCGCTGAAGCGTGCCAGCGCCACGAACGGTTGCGGTTCGACTATCGCGCGCTCGACGGCGCGCCCAGTGTCCGCACCGTCGAGCCGCACACCCTCGTGCACTTCAGCAGACACTGGTACCTGGTCGCCTGGGACGTGGACCGCGCCGACTGGCGCACCTTCCGTGCCGACCGGATCACCCCGCGGATCCCGACCGGTCCCCGATTCGCACCGCGGGAACCGCCGGAAGGCGATGTCGCGGCGTATCTTTCGATGCGGCTGTCCACCCGGGCCTGGCCGCGGCAGGCGACGGTACTGCTGCACGGCTCCGCGGAGTATGCCGCCGATCGTGTCTGGCCCGGGATGGGCGTGCTGGAGGCCGTCGACGACCACAGTTGCCGCCTGCTAGTAGGGGCGGAAACACCGGAGCAGTTGGTGTGGATGATCACCTCGGTCGATCTCGACTTCACACTGCTCGCCGGTCCGCCGGAACTCGTCGAAGCCCTGCGGGCCCAGGCCGCCCGATGCGAGCGAGCGCTGCGCGCCTTCCCCGCACCGTAGCGGCCGCGGCGGCTAGCAGCTCCAATCCAGAACGGAGGCGAGCGATCTGAGCTGCACCGAGGCGGGGATCGCCCGCACCACGGCGTCACGGAACGCGACGGCGGGCGGAAACGACAGTTGCGCCGCCGCGCCGAGTCGGCGGGAACGGGACGCGATCATCCGGGTGCGCCGCCCGCGCTCCCGGTCGTAGCCGGCCAGGCCGCCGCCCGCGGCGGCCACCCTGCTCAGCACCACCGCGTCCTCCAGGGCTTGGCAAGCGCCTTGCCCGAGGGTGGGCATCATGGCGTGCGCCGCGTCGCCGACGAGCGCGATCCGCCCTGCTACATAGGTTTTCAATGCGGGCAGGTCGTAGAGGTCATGCTTCAGCACCTCGGCTTCCCCGGCCGCGGCGAGCAGAGCGGGAATCGGCTCGTGCCATCCGCCGAAGCGCGCGCGCAACTCGGCCAACCCGCCGCTCGGCGTGGCCTCGGGCAGGTTCGCGGTGGCGAAGCAGTAGACCCGGCCGTCGGCGAGCGGGACGTAACCGAAACGTTCGCCGCGTCCCCAGCTCTCGCCCATCTCACCGACCGGCTCGTGCGGCGTGACGACCACACGCCACGCGGTGTAGCCGCCGTAGCGGGGCCGTACCTCGCCGCACACGGCACGACGCACCACGCTGCGAATGCCGTCGGCGCCGACGACGACGTCGCCGCTGGATGTGCCGGCCGAATGCACCACCGTGCCGTCGGTTCCGGCCTCGGTCACGGTGACACCGGTGCGCAGCTGCTCCCCGGGGATCGCGGAGCGCAGCGTGTGCACCAGATCGGCACGGTGCAGCATGATCGGACTGCCGTATCGCGCCCGGATCGCCTCGGCGTCCATCCTGGTCAGCCAGCGCCCCGCCTGGTCACGGATGCCCGCCGCGCCTTCCTCGACGGCCCGTGCACGCACTTCCTCGCCGACACCGAGCGCGTCGAGGGCGCGAAGAGCGTTGGGCCACAGGGACAATCCCGCCCCGACCTCGGTGATCTCGGCGGCGCGCTCGAGCACCTCGACCTGCCATCCCCGCCGCAGGAAGGCCACCGCCGTCGCCAGACCACCGATGCCACCGCCCACGATGAGCGCCTTCGACATGGCTTCCCCTTTCTCCGGACCGCTCGGCGAGCAGCTGTCCCGGACCATACTACGAATGTAGTAGCGAATCCCGGGCCTGTAGCACGGATCACTACTGCTGTAGTATCAGGGGCATGTCCACCAAGCGCGAGATCGTGTTGGACGCGGCGATCGACCTGCTGGGATCCCGGGGCACCCGCGCGCTCACCCACCGCGCGGTCGACGAGGCCGCGGGCATGCCGGCCGGCTCGGCCTCCAACTACTTTCGCACCCGAGAGGCGCTGCTGACCGGAATCGCCGAGCGGCTCGAGGCGCGCGACTACGCGGATTGGGCAGCGCTCAACCGGCAACCCGCCCCCGGCACGATCGAGGAACTCGTCGACGGCATGGCAGCCTTCGTCGTATACGCCGTGCGGACCGACCGTGTGCGGACACTGGCTCGATACGCGCTGTTCCTGGAGGCGCAAACCACGCCCGCGTTGCGCGAGACCGTGCGGCGCGGGCACCGCAGGTTGACCGAATGGGCCGCGGGCCTGCTGGCGGCGGTCGGCGGCGACCAGGCGATGACGCAGATCTTGGTGGGCCAATTCGACGGCATCATCCTGCACCAATTGGTGGACCCGGCGCCGGACTTCGATCCGCGCCCCATGCTCGGCCGGTTGGTGCGCACACTGATCGCTTCCAGAGGTTGATGTACGCGCGACATCGGCATCCCGGCACCGCGTTCCACCGAAGGCCCCGGCGCTGCCAGGAACTCGCTGAATCTCCCTGAGGGTCGTCTCTCAGAAGAACGTGTGCAGGAGATCGACCACCCGGGGCGTCGCAGCGTCGGCGTCATCGATCACGGGAATGAGCCGCCATTTGTCGAACGCCGTGCACGGATGCGAAAGACCGAGGCGCACGACCGCGCCGATCGGCAATTCCGTCGCGGCGCCACCCGGCAGCCGGAGGAAGGCGTGCTGGTCGTTGAGCGCGGAGACCGAGGCGCCCGGGTCCAGCGCGTCGCCGCCAGGTCCCGCGACGCGTTGCGGGATCGGAAGCCCCTCGTCGAACGGCAGATCGCGTTTGCCCGCGTCGAGCAACGCGAGTCCGGACTCCGGGCGCGAGAGAGTACGCGCCCAGCCGTGCATCGCCGAACGCAGCGGCCGCGCGCATCCGGGCGCGACCAGAGGCGACATGCTCGCGTAGAAGCCGTCGTCGTGGATGACGTACGCCCCAGAGCGCAGGACGACCGTCGTCGCGACACCGTGGCTGCCCTGTTCGTCGGAGAGCGGGGCGAGGTACTCGAGCGCCAGCTCCGGATAGGCGCTGCCACCCGCGGTGACGATCGCCGGACCCCGGTATCGCCCGGCCGCGGCGAGTTCCCGGTGCAGGCGGGCGAGTGCGGCGAGATAGTCGTGCACCGCGCGGAGGCCGTTGGCGGTGCGGTCGTGCGCGAGCGCGCCTTCGTAGCCGCCCACCCCGGCCAGCGACAGCCGGGACGCCGCGTCGATCGCCCGCGCCACATCGTGCGCTTGCTCCACCGTGCGCGCGCCGGTCCTGCCGTTCGGGCCGCCGAGTTCCACCAGCACCCGGATCCGCTCTCCCTCCGGGGCGGTGCGCAGGTGCGCGTCCATCAGCGCGACCGTTTCGACGCTGTCGGCCCAGCAGACGAACTCGAAAGACGGGTCACGCGCCGACTCCGCCGCCACCCAGCGCAGTCCGACCGGATCGACCAGCGCGTTGGCCAGCAGTACCCGCGCGATGCCGAAGGATCGCGCCACCTGCGTCTGCCAGATGGTGGCCAGGGTGATGCCCCACGAGCCCGCCGCCAGCTGGTCGGCCCACAGCTGCGGGGCCATCGTCGTCTTGCCGTGCGGCGCCAGCCGCACGCCTGCCGCGCGGACCCAATCGGCCATCACCGCGATGTTCGTCGCCACGGCCGCGCGATCCACGGTGAGCACCGGCGTCTCCAGCTGCTCGAGCGTCGGCGCGGTGGCGCGGAACTCCCGCACGGTGCGTCCCCAGGCCGCCGGTGGCATGCCCTTGTGCTCGGGACCGATCCGGCGGTCCGCGAGCGCCGCTACGGCTGCTTCGTCGATCTGCACGACGTTCTTCCTACCGGACCGGACTGCTCGGCGGTACGGCCCAGGCGGCTCAGCCCGAGTTGCGCAGGGCCGTGGCCAGGCCGTTCATGGTCAGCAGGATGCCGCGTTTCACCAGTTCGGAGTCGTCCCCGGCGCGCAGGCGGCGCAGCAGTTCCACCTGCATCTGATTGAGCGGCTCCAGGTAGGGGAAGCGATTGTGGATCGACTCCGCGAGCGACGGGTTGTCGGCCAGCAGGTGATCGTTGCCGGTGATGGCGGCGTGCATACGCACGGTCCGGGCGTGTTCGTCGCGGATCATGCCGAAGATCTGCTCCCGCAACGACCCGTCCTCCACGAGTTCGGCGTAGCGTGCCGCGATGTCCAGATCGCTCTTGGCCATCACCTGCGCCATGTTGGACAGCACGGTGCGGAAGAACGGCCAGCGGCGGTACAGGTCGGCCAAGGTGGCCAGTCGCCGCGGGTCGCCGCCGATCCACTCCTCCAGCGCCGTGCCGGTGCCGTACCAGCCCGGCAGCATCACCCGCGCCTGGCTCCAGGACATCACCCAGGGGATGGCGCGCAAGTCGGCCACCGAACTCGTCGGCTTGCGCGAGGCAGGCCTGCTGCCGATGTTCAGGTCGCCGACCTCGGCGACCGGCGTGGATTGCCGGAAGTACTCGACGAATCCGGGTGTTTCGTGCACCAGCCGCGCGTATGCGGCGCGAGCGCGGGCGGCCAGGTCGTCCATGATTCCGTAAGACGGCTCGGCGTCGGGGCCGAGGCCCTCCACGTCCAGCAGGGTCGACTCCAAGGTGCCCGCGATCAGCGATTCCAGATTGCGGTGCGCCGCACCGGGTTCGGCGTATTTCGCGGCGATCACCTCACCCTGCTCGGTGAGCCGCAGCGAGCCGCGCACCGCACCCGCGGGCTGGGCGAGGATGGCGTCGTAGCTGCGGCCACCGCCGCGACCGACCGTGCCGCCGCGACCGTGGAACAGTCGCAGCCGGATCCCCGTCTTGCGGGCGACCTCGACCAGGTCCAGTTCGGCCCGGTACAGCGCCCAGTTCGCGGCCAGGTACCCGCCGTCCTTGTTGGAGTCGGAGTAGCCGAGCATGACCTCTTGGCGCATCCCCTGCGCGGCCACCAGATCGCGGTAGACGGGCACCTCCAGCGCCGCGGACAAAGTCGCCGCCCCGGCCCCCAGGTCCTCGATGGTCTCGAACAGCGGGACGATGCCCACCGGGCAGCTCGGCGGCCCGTCCGGCTCCCCGGGGTCGAGCAGTCCGCCTTCCTTCAGCAGCAAAGCGGCTTCGAGCAGATCGCTGACCGACGTGCACATGCTGATGATGTAGTTCGGCACCGCCTCCGCGCCGAGGGTGCCCACCACATCCCGTGCGGCGCGGACGATGCCCAGTTCCTTCGCGGCGAGTTCGCTCAGCCGTGCGTGCGGGCCGAGCAGCGGGCGGCGGGTGCGCAGTTCGGCGGCGAGCAATTCCACCCGGCGCGACTCCGGCAGGCTCGCGTAGTCGGGGTGCACCCCGGCCCAGGCCAGCAGCTCGGCGACGACCTGCTCGTGTACCTCGGAGTTCTGTCGCAGGTCCAGGCCTTGCAGGTGGAAGCCGAAGGTCTCCAAGGCATAGCGCAACGCGGCGAGACGATCGTCGGCGAGCAGGCCGTCACCGCTGCGCCGCAGCGAGGCGTCGATCGCGTCCAAGTCGTCCAGCGCCGCCTGCGGCGTCGGGTAGGGCCGCGCCCCGGTGTCCAGGCCGTTGGCCGGAACCTCTCCGAGCGCGGCCAGCGCGGTGGCGGTCAGCCGGGCGCGAACATGGTGCAGCGCACGGCGATACGGCTCGTCGGCATGCGTGGCCGGATCGGGATATCCGGTCTCGGCGAGGGCGGCGACTTCGGGCGTCACCGTGACCAGCCGAGCCGACAGCGACAGCGTCTTCTCCAATTCCACCAGCTCGCGCAGGTAACGCTCGAAAGCGACGCCCGCCGCGCGGAAGGCGGCCTGACGCACGACATCGGCGTCGACATAAGGGTTTCCGTCACGGTCGCCGCCGATCCACGAGCCGGGACGCAGGATCGGGCGCGGCAGCAACTCGACACCGGGCCAGCGCGAGCGCAGCGCCGCGCGCACCTCGGCGTTGATCTTCGGGATCACGTCGAACAGGGTGAGGTCGTAATAGCGCAGACCCACCGAGATCTCGTCCTGGATGCGCAAGCGGGCCAGGCGGATCAGCGCGGTTCGCCACAGGCTCAGCACCTGGCGACGGATCCGCAACTCCAGATCGGCTCGCTCGCCCTCGGCATAGCGCTGACGCAGGCGCATCAACTCGGTGATCCGGGCCTGCGCGTCGAAGACGGTGCGGCGGCGGGTCTCCGTCGGGTGCGCGGTGATCACCGGCGACACCAGCGCGTCGGCCAGCAGATCGGCGACCCGGGCCCCGTCGAGCGCGGCCGCGTCCAGTTTGCGGTAGGTCGCCGCCAGCGAGGAGTCCTGCGGAGGCTCCCCCGCCGCCTCGTGCGCGGCGCGGCGGCGGTCGCGTTGGATGTCCTCGGCCAGATTGGCCAGCAGCACGAAATAGCTGAACGCGCGGATGAGCGGAAGAGCCACCGCGATGTCCACACCGTCCAGCATTTCCGCGACGGCGCTGCGCCCGACTTCCTCGCGGCGTACCCGGAAAGCCTCGATACGCACCCGCTCGATGAGGTCGAAGACCTCCGGTCCCTCGTGGTCGCGAATGGTGTCGCCGAGCACGCCGCCGAGAAACCTGATGTCGTCGCGCAGCGGCCGGATGGCGTCCTGTTGGGTCTCGCTCATCGTTTCGCCCATGATCAGACAGTATTGCCCTCCGGCCCGCGCGGGTATGCGACGCGGCCCACACCGGCCGCGCCCGGATCAGTCCGGGAGTTCGGAGAAGCGCAGGTGGTTGCCCCACGGGTCGCGGAATCCGCAGTCGCGCACCCCGTACGGCTGCGAGATCGGCTCCTGCGTCACCTCGACCCCGGCGTCGCGCAGCCGGGCGAAGGTCGCGTCCACGGCGTCGGTGGTGAAGATCAGCGTGCCCTGCGCGCCGTTGGCCAGCCGAGCCCGCGCCGCCGCACCGGCGGCCTCGTCCGGCACCATCTCCGGGGTCTCGAGAATGAACTCGATACCCGGCTGCTTCGCGGGGCCGACGGTCACCCAGCGCCCACCGGCGAACGGCATGTCCGCGCGCACCTCGAGTCCGATGACGTCGCGGTAGAACTCCAGGGCCTTGTCCTGGTCACCGACCAGCACGCCGATGTGGGTGAGGGCGAGGTCCGCGCCGTTGCTCACGATGATGCTCCTTGTCGTCGTTCGGGAGGGGCAACAGTACAGACGCCGGACGCGCGGCGAATTCATCGGTGACGACCTTCGGATTTTCGGCCGGTGCCGCAGTGCACCCTCGTTCGAGCGACCCATCTGGCACCGGCCGGAAACTTCGTACCGCCGACAAGCCCCGATGCGTGGCGATCAGCCCATGTCTCACGCGGTGAGCTGATCCGGGCGGTGCAGCAGTACCTGCTCCAGCAGCGAAACCAACACCTCTTTGACCGAATCGCGAGACCTGGCATCGCACTCGAGAACCGGAATCCAGTTCTCCAGCTCCAGCGCTTCGCGAACCTCGCCGAGGTCGAAGTGGGCGCTGCCGTCGAAGCGGTTGACCGCGACGACGAAGGGCGTGCCGCGCTCCTCGAAATAGTCCAGCACCGGGTAACAGTCGTCGACGCGGCTGGTGTCCACCACGATCACCGCACCGAGCGCACCGTCGACCAGGTCGTCCCACAGGAAGACGAAGCGGTCCTGGCCCGGCGTGCCGAACAGGTACAGGATCAGCGAACTGTCCAGAGTGATGCGGCCGAAGTCGAGGGCGACCGTGGTATGCGTCTTGTCCGCACGGTGTCCTGGGTCGTCCACGCCGACGGCCATTTCGGTCATCGCCGCCTCGGTCACCAGCGGCTCGATTTCGGAGATGGCTCCGATGAACGTCGTCTTTCCGACGCCGAACCCGCCGCTGATCACGATTTTCACCGAGGACGGCATGGTCGGCGTTCGCATGTCAGAGTGCCCGGACAAGATCCCTGATCCTCTCGATGGCAGCGGCGGTGAGCTGGTCGGCGGCGCGTACGGTCACGTGTCCGGCGGCGGCCAGGTCACTGACGACGACCTTGGCCACCCCGATCGGAACCCGCAGCGCGGTGCCGATTTCGGCGATGGAGTGCGGCTGCTGGCACAGCCGGACCAGGGTGTGCTGCTCGAAGCGCAGCGGAGCGGACAGCGCGGCGGGCTCGGCCCGCACCAACGTCTCGATGCGCAGCCCCTCCAGCAGTGGCGTGGTGCGTCCGGCGGTGACCACGAAGGGACGCACGAATCGCTCGTCGGCGGTGGATTCCCGTCTCATCGCCGCAGCGTCTCGCGGAGTTCGGCGATGAGCGCTGGATCCAGCAGCGCGCCGGCGCGCTCGGCGAGCACCGCCATCTCGTACCCCACCAGACCGACGTCACAACCGCTGTCGGCGATCACGCCGAGGCAGCTGCCGTCGCCCAGGGCGGAGACGAGCAGGAAGCCGCGCTTCATCTCGATCATGATCAGCTTCAGCCCGTCGAAGGCGTAACTGCGCGAGGCGCTTCGGGCGAGCCCGACCAGCCCGGACACCATGGCGGCGAGCCGGTCGGCGGAGATGCGGTCCAGGCCGTCGGACATGGCGATGAGCAGGCCGTCCGAGGAGACCGCGACCGCCTCGCGTACACCGTCGGTCTCCCGGACGAAGTTGGCCAGCATCCAATTGAATGTGTGCGGGTCGGCGCTCGGTATGTGGGTGGTCACCGGATCTCCTCTGCCATGGTGGCGGCGGGCTGGAATTCGTGCGCCGTATCGGCGGCGCGGATGACGTCGTCGTGCGGGGTGGCGGCGTGCCTTCCGGGCGCGCCACGCTGATAGCCCGATCGGAAGGCGGACAGCATGCCGCGGATCTCCTCGGGTGAGCGCTCGACCGCGGGTGCGGGCTCCGATCGCGGCACCGTGCCGGGCCGTGGACCGGTAGCGGCAGCGCGGGCCTTTTTGTTGCGTTTGACCAAGCCGTTCTTGGTGTGCCGCAGCACGGATTCGGAACCCGCTGCCGGGCTGCTCGAGTCGAGGGCCGCGACGCACGGCGCAGCCGCCGGTTCCGTTCGCGGTGCGACGAGCTGGGTCTGCGCCGACGACCCGGCGTTCGTCCTGGATCGAGCCGGTGCGCGAGCCACGGTCGCTTCGGCAACGGACGGACGCGGTCTCGGCGAACTCGAACCGATCGGGAGCGCAGCGACGCGTGGCGCGGGCTCGCTCGGGTCGTCGCGCTGTACCTGTCCGGTTTCGAGCATGGCCGACGGCAGCGTCAGACGCGCGACGATGCCGCTCACCGGCGAGGCGCTCAGGTCGACCTCGATGCCGAGCCGCTCGGCGAGCCTGCCGACGACGTAGTGGCCCAGATGGCGGGTCGGCGCGACCACGAAATCCTGTTCGCTGCGCAGTCGTGCGTTGGCCTGTGCCAAGTGCTCGGCGGGCATGCCGACGCCGTGGTCGACCACCGCGAGCAGATATCCGTTCGGCCCGGCGCGCCCGTAGATCTCGACCTCGAGATCCGGTGGGGAAAAGGCGAGTCCGTTCTCGATCAGCTCCGCGAGCATGTGTGCCAGCTCGCTGGCCGCCGCGCCCGTGACGAGCACCTCGTCCATCCGGCGCAGCACCACTCTGCGGTAGTCGTCCACCTCGGACAGGCCCGCGCGGATGACGTCGCTGAGCGGGATGGGTTCGGCCCAGCGGCGCGGGCTGGCCTCGCCGACCAGCACGAGCAGACTCTCGGCGTTGCGGCGCAGTCGGGTGGCGAGATGGTCGAGTTCGAACAGGTTCGACAGCGCCTTGGGATCGAGCTCCTCCCGCTCGAATTCGCTGATCAGACCGAGCTGGCGGCGCACGAGATTCTGGCTGCGGCGGGCCAGGCCGACCATCGACTCCGTGGTGTTGCGGCGCACCAGCGCCTGCTCCGACGCGAGGTCGAAGGCGGTGGACTGCACCCGATCCAAAGCTCCTGCCACGGCGGCGATCTCGACGCTCGCACCCGCCGGTGTCCGCACCGGTGCGGGTGGGTCCGGCGGGCGGGTGTCGTGGCCGGTGCGCCAGGCCGCGATCACGTCGGGCAGCCGCCGGCTCGATACGTCGTCGGCGTCCGCGGCCAGCATGGCCAAAGGCCGGACGATGGCGCGCACCGCGGAGACGACCAGCGCCACTTCCACCGCGATCGCCGCCAGCGCGGCGAGCACGAACGCGCCCAGGATCGAGGCGGCGTTGCGGCGCAACACCTCCGCGCGCGAGCCGATGTCGGCGCCGACCGCCTGCTGCACGGTGCGCTGCTCATCGATGACCCCGGTCATCCCGGCCCACCAGGTGATCGGGTCGACCGGACGCACCAGCGGTCCGGCGCTCGAGGCGATCGCGATGTTCTCCGACTCCGCGGTCCGGACCGCGCTGTCGCTGTCCAGCACGGCGTCCAACCGCGCCTGCTGAGCCGCGGTGGCATAGCGGGCGAACGCGGCCAGAGCGGCCAGCTTGGCCGCCCGGATGTCGAGGAACTGCACGTACTCACCCGGCCCGAAAGCGCCGGCGGCGAAGACGCCGTTCAGGAAGCCGCGTTCCCGCGCCGTCTGCTCCTTGGCTTCGCCCAGCGCGTACAACGCTTGCAGACCGTGCCGGACCGCCGGATCGGCGGCCTGGTCCAGACCGAGGGACAAGTGGTTCAGCGCGTCGATGGCGTCGGTGTAGTACTGGAAGGCCGCGTGACGGGCCGTTCGCCGCTCATCGATCCGGGCGCGGGTCGCGTCCAGGTCGGTCAGCGGCCGGGCGGCCGCGCGCACCGGTTCCGCGCCGGGCGGGTTGTCCGTCATCGCACGCCGCAGCTCGCGCAGCGCACGGTCGACCGCGCCGCGCTGGTCGGCGACGGGCTGGAGCAATCGCCCGTCGCCGCCGAGCAGTCCGTTGGTCAGGCCGCGCTCGCGCTGCGTCTCGTGCACCAGTTTCTGCACCGCCAGCGCCAGCGATACCGCAGCCGCCGTGTCCCGGCTCCCGCGGTACGCGTCGACCTCCCGCGCGACCATCGCGCCCAGCAGCGTGAGCACCAGTACCAAAGGGACGACGAGGATTCGAGCCAACTGTCCGCGAATGGTGCGGGGGCGGACGATTCCGCTGCCCGCCCCCTGCCATCGGCCGGGCGTGGATAACCGTGTGCCGCCGGATAATTCCGGTCGTCGACGTGACCGCACCACCCTCTGCTCCTCCGATCGGCCGCCGTGACCGCTGCACGACGAGGACACGGAAATCAGGGGCAAACTTTCACAGGGCCTTCCCGGTGTCAACGCGAAATTCGGGCAAACCGGACACTGTGCGGACTTCTAAACACACTGGCAACGAGGGATTACCGGGCGCGACGAATCCGGCCTCCACCCGGAGGGGGTAGACGCCGAGTCAGGCTGCCTGTTACCCGCGTTCGCCCGCCCCGAAACCCCTCGGCGCGATTCTGATACAGTCCGGCGCGATACATCGGAGGGCAAGAGGGCTGGATGGCGCACCGAATTACGTTGATTCCCTTGGCAATAGCACTTGCGTTCGGATCTGCCGCCTGCGGCGACGAGTCCGGCGGGTCACCGGCGACGACCACCACGCAGGCCGCTGGCACGGCCACCCAGTTGTTCGATCCCTGCACGGGCATCCCCGACACCGCGCTGACGAGCGCCGGACTCGATCCGGCGAGCAAGCAGGTCGGCGTCGGCGGGGCGAAGCAGCCCGGCTGGGAGATCTGCGGATGGAAGGGCGCGGACTTCACCCTCGGGGTGTTCTCCAACAGCGCGTCCGTGGCCGAGTTCGAGCGGAAACCGGGCAATGTCGACTTCCAGGAAGTCACCATCGCCGGACGACCCGGACGCCAGTTCCGAGTCGACGACGCCGCCAGAGACCAGATGTGCGATGTGCTGTTCCCCGCTCGCCAGGGATTGCTGCAACTGACACTGGTCAACAAGTCCGCGGACCAGAATCCCTGCGATCGCCTGGCGAGCATCGGCGAAGCGATCGTCCCCGCACTGCCGAGGTAGCGCAGCGCGCCGCTGGAGATCAGACAGAGCCCAGGATGCCGAGCACCTCGTCGGAGCTGTAGAAGGGAGCCAGGCGCTCACGGATCAGCCCGG
Source organism: Nocardia sp. CY15 (assembly GCF_009829295.1). Lineage (NCBI taxonomy): Bacteria > Bacillati > Actinomycetota > Actinomycetes > Mycobacteriales > Nocardiaceae > Nocardia > Nocardia sp. CY15. Next base: position 147,631 of record NZ_VUOT01000008.1, on the reverse strand, counting down.
CGAGGACGCCATCCCGCTTCGCGCCCTCGATGACCGCCGGTCCGTAGCGCAGGATCTCTGCGACGATGTCGTCACCGGTGAGCCCGAGTTCGGGCAGCATGGCCGCCAGGGTGTAATCGCCGTACTTGGTGAAGAACACCTCCACGCACTCGTCCAGGAGCAGGCCGAAGTACTCCTTCTCGCGGGTGGTGACGGCGATCTCGTAGCACAGCAGCACGAGTTCGTTGAGGTCCTTCTGGGTCAGGTACCGGCGCAGCCCGCTGACCGGTTCGTCGGCGTGCAGGTCCCAGAACTCCATCGCGGCGTCGTGCACCGGCGCGTCGCGCAGCATCTCGCGGATGGCGTTGTTGGTGCGCTTGAGCGCGAACAGCGCGCCCTTGCCCGCCAGATCGCCGACGAACGTGCTGTCGGCGGCGACCTTCTTGGCGCGATTGGCCGCGGACTGGCCGAGCGACATCAGCGAGGAGACGCCCGGGATCTTCTCGGCACGCTCCCGATTGGCCTGCATGAAATCGTTGATGAGCTTGTCGACGAACTTCGACGCGACCGTGGCCACCAGCGGGCTCTCGGTGAGCCGGTCCAGAATGCGCTCCTGCGCCTGATGCATGCCGAAGATCTTCTCCAGCAGCGCCTCGACCGGCTCGCGGTCGACCACCTCGCCGAGCGTGTAGTCGTGGTTGGCGGCGATATGGTCGTAGATGGAGTCGGCGAACACACCGACCATGTCCGCGATCACCGGACTCCCGCCGATCAGCTCGACGATGGTGCGGACGGTCTGCTTGGCCTGGCCGATCTCGACGACGTCCCGGAAGACGAGTGTGTCGGCGACCGCGAGCACGGCCTCGGTGTCGCGTGCGACCACCTCCGCGAAGCGCTCACCGGTCACTTCCGCGAGCAAGAATTCCACCTGGGCGTCCAGTAGCCGTTCGGCGATCTCACGCGGCTCGCTCATCGAATTCCACCCATCACAGTCGTCGTCCGGCACGGCCGGCCCGGATCACGGCTGCTGTGGGTCGGCGTCGTCGCCGTGCACCGACTTCCGTATCCGGTCCAAGCGCTCGCGCGCGGCCTTCTCGCGTGCCTGCCATTGTTCGTCCACACTGCGGCCCGCGGGAGTCTGCCGGTCGAGTTCACCCATCCCCTGCGCGGTGCCATAGCGCTGCTCGACCTTATCGCGAACTGACTCGAAGGTAGGAACGCCGGTGGCCGAATACCCGCCGCTCGTGGCGGGCGGCGGCGTACCGGGCAGCGGTACCGGTACCGCTGGTACCGCGGAAGGGCCGCCGACCTGGCCGGATACCTCCGGCAGCGACCCAGGAGCCGGGGCGGTTCCGGCTGGGGTGGTAGGAGTCACATCCGAGGCGGCTCCTACCTCACCGGTCTCCACCAACCCGACCAGCGCCGCGTGAACCGCACCGAACCCCGGGCGCCCGGCCGTCGCGACCAGCAGCACACCTGCCAGTTCCCTGTCGGGCAGCCCGGCCAACCGGCTAGCGATATCGCTGTTGTCACTCATACCGCCAGGCTACGCAGCCGGGACCGGACCACGCGCCGTTCACGACCGCACGAGCGCGCCCGCCCAATCGCGCACGAGGTCGTACCACATCGAACCGCCGACGAGGATCAGGTCGTTGTGCCCCGCGCCGGGAAAGACGACCAGCCGCTTCGGCTGCGGCGCCGCGGCGTAGAGCCGTTGCGCGTGCCGCAGCGGCAGCAATTCGTCCTGGTCGCCGTGCATGATCAGGACCGGAGCGCGCAGCGAGCGAATACGGCGTTCGTTCGGATAGGCGTTCGGGACCAGCGGTGCCGGCAGGAAGGGATACACCGAGCGAGCCGCGTCGCGAAGACCGCTGAAGGTGGACATCAGCATCACCCCGGCCGGCGGATGGTGCTGCGCCAGCTCGAGCACGACGCCACCCCCGAGGGACTTGCCCAGATACAGCACGCGGCTCGGATCGACGCCCGGTTGCGCCAGCAGCGCCCGGCGCGCGGCATGTGCGTCCAGGTAGGTGCCGTGCTCGGTCGGTTTCCCGGTGCTGCGTCCGTACCCGCGGTAGTCGAAGGCCAGCACGTCGAACCCGGCCTCGGTGAGCAAGGCGAAGATCGGCACCCGGTCACCGATGTTGCCCGCGTTGCCGTGCGCGAACAGGATGTGTCCGGCCGAATGCCGGGCGGGCATCCACCAGCCGTGCACGGTTTCCCCGTCCGAAGTCGGCATGGACAGCTCGGTGTAGTCCATGCCGAGCAGCGCCGGGGTCTGCAGCACCATCCGCTCCGGCAGGTAGGTCAGCGCGTTCAGGATCGGACGAGCCGGATGTCGCATGTCCACGTTCTTACTCCTGCGGAAGCGGGGCGGCATCAGGCGGGTGGTGGGAGAACCAGCCGGGCGAGAAGACCGTGCGGGTCACACCTGCCGCACGGTCTCGTCGGTCGGGAAAGCAGGCGGTCAGCCGCGCAGCACCGCACCGACGGCCTGGGCCGCCGCCGCGACCGCCGCGTCCCGCGCCGCACTCGCCTCGTCTTCGGTGAGGGTCCGGTCGGGGGCCCGGAAACGCAGGGCGTAGGTGAGCGACTTACGTCCCTCGCCCGCCTGAGCGCCCTCGTACACGTCGAACAGCGCGATGTCCTCCAGCAACTCGCCACCGCCGGTGCGCAGCGCGGCTTGGACGGACGCGGCCGGAATCGACTTCTCGACGCTCACCGAGACGTCCTGGAGCACCGCAGGGAACGGCGACACCGTCGGAACCGGCCGAGTTTCCCGCAGCGGCAACGCGTCGAGGTCGAGCTCGACGGCGCAGGTGCGCGGCGGCAGACCGGAACGTTCCAGCACGGCTGGGTGCAGTTCACCCGCGTGGCCGACGACAGTTCCGTCGACCACCAGCTCGGCGCAGCGTCCGGGGTGCCAGGGCAGATGAGCCGCCGGACGGCGCTCGATCGTCACACCCGCCGCGTCGCCGACGGCGTCGGCCAGGGCGAAGGCGTCGGCGGCCTCCACCGGACGGCCCGGCCCCCACGGCCCGCGCGGCTCGCGGCGACCGGTCAGGACGGCGGCCACGTGCACCGGCTGCTCGGGCAGCGATTCGACCAACTCGGCGATCTCGTCGTCGGTGGGGCGGCGGTCCACCGGCAGCGGTTCGACCGCCTTGGTCTTCGCTCCGGGCAGCACGACTTGCGCGATGCCGTAGATGGCCAGATCACGCGCGCCCCGCGAGATGTTGCGGGCGGCCACCTCGAACAGGCCGGGCAGCAGCGTGGTGGCCAATTCGGAACGCTCCACGTCGAGTGGGTTCAGCACCTTGGTGGTGGCGCGACGCGGGTCGTCGGCATCCAGGCCCCAGATGTCGAACACCCCGGCGGGCAGGAACGCCGGCGGCGGAACCTCCACGGCGCCGGCGAACGCCAGCGCACGGCTAACGGCGCGGCGGCGGCGCTGGGCCGGGGTGAGCCCGCGCCCGGCCGGTGCGGCGGGCAGCACGGAGGGGATCTGCTCGAGCCCCTCCAAGCGCAGCACCTCCTCCACCAGGTCGGCGGGCTGGGCCAGATCGGGCCGCCAGCTCGGCGGCGTCACGACCAGCTGACCGTGTCCGCTGTCGCTGACGCCGACCTCGACAACGCAGCCGATCTGCGCGAGGCGGCGCGCCGAGGTCCCGGTGGGGTAGATGACGCCAGCGACGCGGTCGGCCAAGTCGATGTCGATGCGGATGGGCTCGCGAGCCGCCACCGGCACCCGGACGTCGGTCAGCACGGGTTCGACGGTGCCACCGGCGATTTCGGCGAGCAGGGTGGCGGCCCGATCGAGCGCGGCGACGTTGATCTCCGGATCGACGACCCGCTCGTAGCGCTTACCGGCCTCGGACACCAGCTTGTGCCTGCGCGCGGTCCGGTAGATCAGCAGCGGATTCCAGGTGGCCGCTTCGAGCAGGATGTCGGTGCTCTCCGCACCGACCTCGGTGCTCGCCCCGCCCATCACACCGGCAAGCGAGATGACGCCGGAATCGTCGGCGATCACCACGTCCTCGGCGTCGAGCGCCCGCTCCACGTCGTCCAAGGTCCGCAACTTCTCGCCCTGGTTCGCGGTGCGGACCACCAACCCGCCGGACAACTTGTCCGCGTCGAAAGCGTGTAGCGGCTGCCCGAGTTCCAGCATGACGTAGTTGGTGACGTCCACCGCGGGCGAGATCGGGCGCACGCCCGACAGCAACAGCCTGCGCTGCAACCACCAGGGGCTGACCGCCTTCGGGTCGACGCCGGTGACCCGGCGCGCCGCGAAACGGGTGCACCGGGAGTCCGGCTCGACCTGGATCGACCAGGCTTGCTGCTCGTGGTCGGGCAGGGTCCGCACCGCCGGGTCGGCGTACTCGAGATCGAAACCGCACGCCAGTTCGCGCGCCAAGCCGCGCACCGAGAAGCAGTAACCGCGGTCGGGGGTGATGTTCAGCTCGATGACGGTGTCGTCCAGACCGAGCAGTGCGTTGGCGTCGGTGCCCGGCTCGGCGGTGCCCGGTTCCAGCACCAATATGCCGGAATGGTCTTTGCCGATGCCGAGTTCGGCGACCGAGCAGATCATCCCGTTGGAGACGTGGCCGTAGGTCTTGCGCGAGGTGATCTGGAATCCGCCGGGCAGTACGCCGCCGGGCAGCACCACGACCACGAGGTCACCGACCTCGAAATTACTCGCGCCGCAGATGATCTCCTGCAGTTCGGGCTTGCCGATGTCCACCTTGCAGAAGCGGATCGGCTTTTTGAACTCGGTCAGCTCGGTGATCTCGGCGACCCGGCCGACCACCAGCGGCGCCTCGCCGCCCTCCGGGCCCGCGACCCGCTGGAGCTTGTCGACCTCTTCGACTTCGAGCCCGACCCGGACGAATCCCGCGTCGAGCTCCTCCGGCGTCACCGACCACTCCGGGGTGGTGCGCTGGATGATGTCGGTCAGCCAGGACTGCGCTACTCGCACTTGACGTTTCGCTCTCTCGATCGAAGGGTGAGGTCAGGACCGGATGCCGAAGGGCAGCGTGAAACGCACGTCGCCTTCGACGATGTCGCGCATGTCCGGGATGCCGTTGCGGAACTGCAGCGTCCGCTCCAGGCCCATGCCGAACGCGAACCCGCTGTACACCTCGGGATCGATCCCGCTGGCGATCAGCACCTTCGGGTTCACCATGCCGCAGCCGCCCCATTCGACCCATCCCGCGCCGCCCTTCTTGTCGGGGAACCACACGTCGACCTCGGCGGAGGGCTCGGTGAACGGAAAGTAGTTGGGGCGCATGCGGGTGCGGGTCTGCGGCCCGAACAATGCCCTCGCGAACGCGTCCAGCGTGCCGCGCAGATGCGCCATGGTCAGGCCCTTGTCCACCGCCAAGCCCTCGACCTGTGAGAACACCGGGGTGTGCGTGGCGTCCAGCTCGTCGGTGCGGAAGGTGCGGCCCGGGCAGACCACATAGATCGGCACGTCCCGCTCCAGCATCGAGCGCACCTGCACCGGAGAGGTGTGCGTGCGCAGCACCTGACGCGAGCCCTCCGGCGCGATGTGGAAGGTGTCCTGCATGGTGCGGGCGGGATGGTCGGGCAGGAAGTTCAGCGCGTCGAAGTTGAAGTGCTCGGTCTCCACCTCGGGGCCTTCGGCGACCTCCCAGCCCATCGCGACGAACACGTCGGCGATCTGCTCGGAGATGACCGTGATCGGGTGCCGGGCGCCGACGGCCGTGCGGCGGGCGGGCAGCGTCACGTCGATGGTCTCGGCGACCAGTACGGCGGCATCGCGCTCGGCCAGCAACGTGGCGCGGCGGGCCTCGAACGCCTCCGACACCCTGGCCCTGGCGACGTTGACCCGTTTGCCCGCGTCGGCCTTCTCCGTCTTGGGCAGGCTGCCCAACGCACGCTGCGCCAGGGCCAGCGGCGCCTTGCCGCCGAGGTGCTCGGTTTTCGCGACCGCGAGCGCATCCAGGTCGGCGGCAGCGGCGAACGCCTTCTCGGCGGCCGCCGCGGCCGCGGCCAGTGCCTCCTCGGTCAGCGCTGCGCTCTGCTCGACTGCCTCGATGTCGTCGGCCACGATGCTCCGTCTCTCCCCTCGGGATCGGTCCGCGGGCACGGCTGATCGCCATCCCGCATTGCTGCTGGTCGAATCGTATTCGATACCTCGGTGGCGATTCACGCGGATTACCCGCTAACGCGGACCGAGCGGTCTGTTCAGTCTGTGCCGATCTGCCCATCCGCGGCCTGCGGGCACCAGCGCGCGGGCGGATCGGCGAGGTCGCCGGTTGCGCGTTGCGACCGAGGTCTCGGCACCCGGACCGCAGGTGGGCTGCATGGTCCGGATCGCCGATGCGCCCGCCGGGTGCACAGCGCACCCCTAGCCCAACCCGCGGTCTCGAGCGCAGCGAGACCGACCATTGTCCGCTCGCGGCCCGGCTCGCGTCCGAGTGGCCGCCGCGTACATGACGAAGGAGCAAGCGGCGGCCGCTCGGACACGAGCCACAAGGGAGCCGCCAACACGTCGCGCCGCAGGTGGCAGATCAAACACAGTAGCGGACGCGCGAGTTCGCGTAGAGGCAGATCGCGGCGGCCGTCGCCAGATTCAGGCTCTCGGCGCGGCCGCGGATCGGAATGCGGATGCGGTGGTCGGCGCGCCGGGCGACGGCCGGGTCCAACCCGTGCGCCTCGTTGCCGAACAACCAGGCCACCGGGCCGGTGAACAACTCGTCCGCGTCGTCGAGATCGACCTCGCCGTTCGCCGCGGTCGCCAGGATGGTGATGCCCGCCGCGGCGATCGCATCCAGCGTCTCGCCGACATCGCGGTGCCGTGCGATCGGCACGTGGAAGATGCTGCCCGCGCTGGCGCGCACGCACTTGCCGTTGTGCGGATCGACGGTGTCGCCCGCCAGCACCACGCCGTCGGCGCCCACGGCATCGGCGACCCGCACGAGCGTGCCCGCGTTCCCCGGCTCGGCCATCTCGACCGGAACGGCCAGCATTCGCGGCGCCGAGTCGAGGATTCGGGAAAGGGGCACGTCGAGCAGATCGCAGACCGCCACCAATCCCGGCGCCGTCACCGTTTCACCGAGATGCTGCGCCGCTCGATCGCTGACCAGCGTGGTGCGCACGCCCGTCGCGGCCGCCTCCGCGATCAGCGCGTGGTCGCGTTCGGCGGCGGCTTTCGAATAGAACAGTTCGTGGACGCGCGCGGTCTCCAGCGCTGCCGCGACGGCGTTGGCGCCTTCGGCGAGGAATCGTCCCGCTTTCCGACGCTGTGCGCCGCGCTGCAGCTTGACAGCGGAAACGACCCGTGGATTGCGCTCGCTGAGCGCTTCCACGGGTCGTTCCGAGAGTTGTCCGTGTGCCAACGGATGCGGCTCAGGCAGCCGGCGCGTTGACGTCCTGCGGCAGGGCGGCCTTCGCGACCGCGACGAGCCCGGCGAACGCCTCGGCGTCCGACACCGCGAGCTCGGCGAGGATCTTGCGGTCCACCTCCACACCGGCGGCCTTCAGGCCCTGGATGAAGCGGTTGTAGGTGATGTCGTTGATCCGCGCGGCGGCGTTGATGCGCGCGATCCACAGCTTGCGGAAGTCACCCTTGCGCGCCCGGCGGTCCCGGTAGGCGTAGGTGAGCGAGTGCAGCTGCTGCTCCTTGGCCTTGCGGTACAGCCGCGAGCGCTGGCCGCGGTAGCCCTTGGAGGCCTCGAGGATGGAACGGCGCTTCTTCTGAGCGTTGACGGCCCTTTTGACGCGTGCCACTGGTCAGTCCTGTTCGATCTGGGGGCGCGGGGCAGCGCCCGGAAATGGGTCGGGGTGGCGACGGGGTTGCTCCGGTCGCGGTGTGCTTGTCGGTCCGCGCCGGGCGCGATCAGATACCGAGAAGCTTCTTCACGCGACGGACGTCGGCGGGGGCCACTACTTCCACGCCGTCCAGACGACGAGTCCGGCGGGTGGGCTTGTGCTCGAACAGGTGGCGACGGTTCGCCTGCTGGCGAAGCAGCTTGCCTTTGCCGGACACCTTGAATCGCTTCGAGGCGCCGCTGTGCGTCTTCATCTTCGGCATGGATTCCTCTATCTGTCGTCCCGGCGGCCGGGGCGGGTCGCCGGTGTTCTGATCGGTGTTACTGCGGGCCGGCCGTCTCGGCCTGCTCCGCAGCGGGCTGACCGGCCGGGGCGGCACTGGGCGCCGGGCGCGGACCCGACTCCTGCTGCGCCTTCACCCGGGTCTTCGCACCTTTGTGGGGGGCGAGGACCATGGTCATGTTGCGACCGTCCTGCTTGGCCGAGGTTTCCACGAAACCCAGTTCGGCGACGTCGGATGCCAGCCGCTGCAGCAGCCGGAAGCCGAGTTCGGGCCGGGACTGCTCGCGTCCCCGGAACATGATCGTGACCTTGACCTTGGACCCGGCCTCGAGGAAGCGAACGACATTGCGCTTCTTGGTCTCGTAGTCGTGGTCGTCGATCTTCGGGCGGAGCTTCTGCTCCTTGATCACCGTCTGCTGCTGGTTCTTCCGAGACTCGCGCGCCTTCTGCGCCGTCTCGTACTTGAACTTGCCGTAGTCCATGATCTTGCAGACCGGCGGACGGGCATCGGGTGCCACCTCGACCAGATCGAGGTCGGCTTCGAGGGCGACGCGTAGTGCATCTTCAACACGCACGATCCCAACCTGCTCGCCGCCAGGTCCGATGAGCCGGACCTCGGGAACTCGGATGCGATCGTTGATGCGGGTCTCAGTGCTGATGGGGCCTCCTAGGTCAAGCGGTGTCGTCGGACGACCGCGCGCAATAACTGCAACCCCTGTTCAACACGAAGGCCCCGGTGCGGTATTCCGCACGAGGCCCGATGTCGACCGATCGCCGACCACGAGCGAACTCGCGTCGACCCTCGTGATTCGGGTTCTCCATGAGAACTCCGGCACGAGAAACCCGCCCTCTCGGGCGGATGACCGGACCGCTGGACCGTACGATGACTCGTCGGCAACGGTGGGAGTCGGGCTCCACTTATCAGCCCCGAGGCAAGCCCGGGGCGGTCGTCGGCGGAAAGTCTAACATTCCGTTCGGCTATCGCCGAATCGGGTCGAAAATGCCTTGCCCGGCCCGCACCCGCGTGCCACCCTCCCCCGGTGCTCACATCACGCCGTGACCTGCTTCGATGGCAATTCGACCTGACCTGGTCGCTCGCCGGGATCCATTTCGACGCGCTGCGGCCCGAGGATTTCCTCTGGGAACCCGCCGAACTCACCTGGACGGTACGCCCCGGCGCCGACGGCGTGTGGCGGCCGGACTGGGCCGACAGCGAACCCGACCCCGTGCCCGTCCCGACGATCGGGTGGCTCACCTGGCACATCGGCTGGTGGTGGGGCACGGCCATCGACCACGTCGAGGGTCTCACCCCGCCCGCGCGGGAGGACGTGCACTGGCCCGGCGACGGCGCCGCGGCCATCGCCTGCCTGCGTGATCTGCACACCGAGTGGGTGCGCGTGCTCGGCGGGTTCACCGAGGCCGACCTGGACCGCCCGTCCGCCTACCCCTGGCCCGCCGACGCCGGGCTGAGCATCGCGCACCTGGCGGCCTGGGTGAACGCGGAGTTGATGAAGAACGTCACGGAGATCGGCCACCTCCGGATGCTTCGCGCGGCGTCGCTAGCCTGAAGGCATGACTGACGAGCTCGACGCCTCCGTACGCGAACTGGCCGATATCCCCGCGGTCGAGGTGATCAGCCGCGCCGCCGTGATGCTGATGAGCTCGGCGGCGGAGAAGCTCGGGTTGGCCGACGAGGACCCGGACAACAGCCCGCGCCGTGACCTGGACGAGGCGCGCCGCGTGATCACCGCGCTGGCCGGACTCGTCACCGCGTCGGTGGAGTACCTCGGCCCGCACGCCGGACCGATCCGCGAGGGGTTGCAGTCACTGCAACGCGCCTTCCGCGAGTCCTCCGCGCATCCCGACGAGCCGGGTAAAGGTCCGGGCGAGAAGTACACCGGCCCGGTCTACTGACGAAGACGTCCTCGGGGCACCAGCCCACCGATACTTCCGAGCGCGGCCGGAATTGTGAACGAAACACATATGGCGACAACGATGGTTAGGAAATTTCCCAACGATTAGGGCACAGTGAGCCCATGGCTACTCGGATTCTTCTCGCTCCCGGATTCTGGCTCGGTGCATGGGCGTGGGACGAGGTCGCACCCGATCTGCGCCGGCGTGGCAACGAAGTACAGGCGCTCACATTGCCGGGCCTGGATGCCGCGGACTCCGATCGGTTGTCGGCCACCCTGGAGTCCCAGGCACAGGCCATCATAGACGCGGTGCCCGCGGGCGAGACCGTCGTGCTCGTCGCGCACTCCGGCGGCGCGGCGCCCGCCTATCTCGCCATCGACCGCGCCCCCGAGTTGTTCCGGCGGGCGATCTACGTCGACAGCGCGCCGCTGCCGAACGGCTTCGTCATCAACTCCGCGCTGGACGTCGCCGCGCGCGAATGGGTTCTGCCGGAATGGTCCGAACTGGAGGCCGAGGGCAGCAGCTTGACGGGCCTGGACGAAGCCGCGCTGGCGCGCTTCCGCGAACGCGCCGTGTCGGAGCCGGTATCCGTCGCGGCCGCACCGCTGCGGTTGAGCGATTCGGCCGCGCGGCTCGCGGTCCCGACCACCGTGATCTGCAGCAGCATGACCGCCGAGATGGTCGAGAAGCTGCGAGACAACGGCGAAGCCCCCATTTTCGCCGAACTGGCCCGAATCGACGCCGAGTACGTCGACCTGCCGACGGGCCACTGGCCGATGTGGTCCAAGCCGAAGGAACTCGCCGAACTGATCCACACCATCGCCAACCGCTGACGACGAAAACGGCGCGGCTCCGGACGAATCCGGACCGCGCCGCACGGACGACAGGTCAGCCGACCGCCGCGGTCTTCTTCACCGCCCGCCTGGTGGCCTTCGCCGCCGCCTTCTTCGCCGGAGCCTTCTTCTCGGCGTTCCGCGGCGCGGGGGACGGATTCAGGACCTCTTTCAGGAACTGGCCGGTGTAACTGTCCGCGACGGCCGCGATCTCCTCCGGGGTGCCCTGCGCGACCACGGTGCCGCCGCCGGAGCCGCCTTCGGGCCCCATGTCGATAACCCAGTCGGAAGTCTTGACGACGTCCAGGTTGTGCTCGATGACGATCACGGTGTTGCCCTTGTCCACCAAGCCGTTGATGACGTTGAGCAGCTTGCGGATGTCCTCGAAGTGCAGACCGGTGGTCGGCTCGTCGAGGATGTACACGGTGCGGCCGGTGGACCGCTTCTGCAGCTCGGCGGCGAGCTTCACCCGCTGGGCCTCGCCACCGGAGAGGGTCGGAGCGCTCTGGCCGAGACGCACATAGCCGAGCCCGACGTCCACCAAGGTCTTGAGGTAGCGGTGGATCGAGGTGACCGGCTCGAAGAATTCGGCGGCCTCCTCGATGGACATGTCCAGCACCTCGGCGATGGTCTTGCCCTTGTAGTGCACCTCGAGGGTTTCCCGGTTGTAGCGGGCGCCGTGGCAGACCTCGCACGGAACGTAGACATCCGGCAGGAAGTTCATCTCGATCTTCAGCGTGCCGTCACCGGAGCAGGCTTCGCAGCGACCGCCCTTGACGTTGAACGAGAACCGGCCCGGCTGGTACCCGCGCACCTTGGCCTCGGTGGTGGCCGCGAACAACGTGCGGATCTTGTCGAAGACGCCGGTGTAGGTCGCCGGATTCGATCGCGGGGTACGGCCGATGGGCGACTGGTCCACCTGCACCAGCTTGTCCAGGTGGTCGAGCCCGTTGACCCGGGTGTGCCTGCCGGGCACCTGCCGCGCGCCGTTGAGCCGGTTCGCCAGCACCGTCGCGAGGATGTCGTTCACCAGAGTCGACTTGCCCGACCCGGAGACGCCCGTCACGGCGGTGAGCACCCCGAGCGGGAAGGCCACATCGACGCCCTTGAGGTTGTGCTCGCTGGCCCCGACGACGGTGAGTTGCCGCTTCTTGCTGACCGGACGGCGCACCAGCGGCACGTCGATCCGCTCCCGGCCCGACAGATACGCCCCGGTGAGCGAGTTGGGGTCGGTGAGCAGTTCTTCGTAGGGCCCGCTGTGCACCACGGTGCCGCCGTGCTCGCCGGCGAACGGGCCGATGTCGACCACCCAGTCCGAAGCACGGATGGTGTCCTCGTCGTGCTCGACCACGATCAACGTGTTGCCGAGATTGCGTAGCCGGGTGAGGGTTTCGATGAGCCTGCGATTGTCCCGCTGGTGCAGGCCGATGGACGGCTCGTCGAGCACGTAGAGCACGCCGACCAGGCCGGAGCCGATCTGGGTGGCGAGCCGGATCCGCTGCGCCTCGCCGCCGGAGAGCGTGGCGGCCGCGCGGGACAGCGTCAGGTACTCGAGGCCGACGTCCAACAGGAAGCCCAGCCGCGCCTGCACCTCCTTGAGCACCTGCCCGGCGATGGCGGCCTCGCGCTCGCCCAAGGTCAGCGAATTGAGGAACGCGGAGCACTCGCCGATGGACAGATCGCTGACGTCGGCGATGGACTTCTTGTCGCCGTTCGCGGCGATGGTGACGGCGAGGATCTCCGGGCGCAGCCGAGCGCCGTTGCACACCGGGCACGGTATGTCGCGCATGTACCCGTCGTAGTGCTCTTTCATCTGCTCGGACTCGGTGTTCTCCATGCGCCGCTGCAGGAACGGCATCACGCCCTCGAAGTCCGCGTAGTACGACCGCTTGCGCCCGTAGCGGTTGGTGTAGGACACGTGCACCTGGTCGGCGCTGCCTTCCAGCACCGCCTTGCGCGCCTTCGGCGGCAGATCCTGCCACGGGGTGTCCATGGAGAAACCGATCGCATCGGCGAGACCGGACAGCAGCCTGGTGAAGTACTCGGCGGTCTGGCCACGCGACCACGGCGCGATGGCGCCGTCGTTCAGGCTCAGCGCCGGATCGGGCACCACCAGTTCCGGGTCGACCTCCTTGCGGATGCCCAGGCCGGTGCAGTCCGGGCAGGCGCCGTAGGGCGAGTTGAACGAGAACGAACGCGGCTCGAGGTCCTCGATATCCAGTGGATGGCCGTTCGGGCAGGCGAGACGCTCGGAGAAGCGGCGCTCCCGGTCGTGCGCGTGCTCGTCGCGATCCACGAAGTCGAGCACCACGATGCCGTCGGCCAGCCGCAGCGCGGTCTCGATCGAATCGGTCAGGCGCTGCTTGGAATTCGGCTTCACCGCCAGCCGGTCGACCACGACCTCGACGTCGTGCTTCTCCTGCTTCTTCAGCTTCGGCGGATCGGTGAGCGGATACACCACGCCGTCGACCCGCACGCGGGAGTAACCCTGCGTGTTCAGCTGGTCGAACAGGTCGACGAACTCGCCCTTGCGGGTGCGCACGACCGGGGCAAGCACCTGGAAGCGGATGCCCTCCTCCATGGCCAGCACCTGGTCCACGATCTGCTGCGGCGTCTGCTTGGCGATCAGCTCGCCGCACACGGGGCAGTGCGGCGTGCCCGCCCGCGCGTACAGCAGCCGCAGGTAGTCGTAGACCTCGGTGATGGTGCCCACGGTCGAGCGTGGATTGCGGTTGGTCGACTTCTGGTCGATGGACACCGCGGGCGACAGACCTTCGATGAAGTCGACGTCGGGCTTGTCCATCTGGCCGAGGAACTGCCGCGCGTACGCCGAGAGCGACTCGACATAGCGCCGCTGCCCCTCCGCGAAGATCGTGTCGAAGGCCAGACTCGACTTGCCGGAGCCGGACAGACCGGTGAACACGATGAGGCTGTCGCGGGGCAGGTCGAGATCGACACCTTTGAGGTTGTGCTCCCGAGCTCCGCGCACAGTGAGGCGTTCCGCCACAGGTCGTCCCTTCTCCTTCGTGTTCGACGTCCGGACATACCCCCGGCCGCCATGCTAGGCATGAGCACCGACAAGTTTCGCGGACCGCCCGTCACCTCGACGAATGGCGGGAACCCGGCGGCCGGACGTTACGTGATCGAGCCGGGAAACAGGCCAGGACGCCTCCGTAGCATCGCCCTCCCGGCATCCCTGGTCAACAGTGCGACTGCGCTCGCCATTCCCCCGGCCACCCGCCGTCACGGTGCCGCGCCCGCACTTCCGGGGAATTCGCAGACCCGAGGGGCGGTGCGGGGCTACCGAGTCCGGCAGGGCTCGCCAGGGTCGCCGCCGGAGTGCACCTGGCGCTCATCACCCTGGTGGTGTGATGAAGAACATCGGCACGGGCCCCCGGTACCGTCCATCGAGTACGGGTTCCCGGCGTGCGCGCCAGTCCGCCGACTAGACTGAACTCGCTGTGCGCACCCCATCGGCCTCCTGGGCTCCTTCATGACGGACCTCACCCCGCACCTTCCGTCAACGGTGCTCGACACCCTGCGCGCCATCGTGCGCACGGCCACCCGCCTGGTCGATGCCCGCTACGGCGCGCTCGGCGTCCGCGGACACGATCGCCAGCTGGTCGAATTCATCTTCCAGGGCATCGACGACACGACACCGATCCACATCGGCCGCTCCCCCGAGGGACAGGGCGTCCTGGGACTGCTGTTCCTACATCCGGAACCGATCCGGCTGGACGATCTGTCGAAGCATCCCGCCTCCGTGGGTTTTCCGACCCACCATCCTCCGATGGGCAGCTTTCTCGGCGTCCCGGTGCGGATCGGCGAGGAGATATTCGGCAATCTCTACCTCACCGAGAAGGCGGGTGGGCAGCCGTTCACCGACGACGACGAGGCCATCGTGCTGGCGCTGGCCGCCGCGGCCGGTATCGCCATCGAGAACGCCAGGCTGTACGAGTCCGCGCGGACCAGGCAGGCCTGGATCGAGGCGACCCGCGACATCGCGACCGAGTTCCTCGCCGGCACTGCACCGGACCTGGTGCTCGCGCAGGTGGTCGCGCGCGCCCGCGCGCTGACCGGCTCGGAGCAGGCGCTGCTGGCCGTGGTCGCGCCGGCGACGCCGCCCGACGAAGCGACCGAACTCGTTGTCGCGCAATGGTTCGGCCCCGGAGCGGGCCCGCAGCGGGTACGTATCGCGGGCACCGCCACCGGCACGGCGTTCACCGAGCGCGCGCCGGTGCAGGTCGCCGATGCCGGGTCGGTCGATCTCGGCGCTCCGGTCGGCTCGGCGGGGCCCGCACTGGTGCTGCCGTTGCAGACCGCCGATCTCATGCTCGGCGTGCTGATCATCGTGCGTCCGCCCGGGTGTCCCCCGTACCCCGGCGAACTGGTCGAGCTGACCGCCGCGTTCACCGACCAGGCGGCGCTGGCCATGCAATTGGCCGAGACGCAGCGCAGGATGCGCGAACTGGACGTGCTCGCCGACCGCGACCGCATCGCCCGTGATCTGCACGACCACGTCGTCCAGCGGCTGTTCGCCGTCGGGCTCGGGCTGCGGGCCACCGCCGCGCGCACCGACGATCCGGAAGTGCGGCAACGACTTTCGACCGAGATGGACGGTTTGCAGGAGGTCGTGCAGGAGATCCGCACGTCGATCTTCGACCTGCACGGCGGCGACCCGCTGCGGCGGCGGCTCGAGGACGCGATCCGCCAGCAGACCGCCGACGGCGCGTTCCGCACGAGCGTGCGCTTCTCCGGACCGCTGTCGGTCGTGGGCGACGCCCTCGCCGATCACGCCGAAGCCGTGGTGCGCGAATCGGTCAGCAACGCGGTGCGCCATTCCGGTGGGAACAGACTGGCCGTCGAGATCACCGTCGACGACGAGCTGACCGTCCTCGTCGAGGACAACGGCACGGGCATGCCCGCGGACGTGACGCCGAGCGGACTGGCCAACCTCACGCAGCGCGCGAGCATGTCCGACGGCCGATGCACGGTGGGTCCGGCCGAGGGCGGCGGCACCAGAGTGCACTGGTCCGCGCCGCTGGCCTAGCGATCAGGCGGGTACCACGAGCGCCAGATCGCCGTCGTGCCGCCGGTACAGCAGCCCGCCGCGGCCGCTGCCCGGGTCGGTGCAGAACAGGAACGGTAATCCCTTGCGGCACAGATCCTTCGCCGCGTCAGCCGGATCGAGGCACGCGGCGGGATCCGCGTCGACGACGATCGGCGGGGCGCTCATGGCCACCTCCGGTGACCGGATCGGCGGATGGGTCGCCCCTTGGCGGACGAGCCGCACGCCGGGCTCCGCCCAGTGCACCACCGCGTCCTCACCGGTCTCGGCGTCGGTGAACAGGTGGGCGCCGTAATCCATGGCGTCCAGGATCTCGACCGCTTCGGCGGGCGTGCAGGTGGACAAGGCACACCGCTTACGGCGGACGATCGGGCGCGGCTCGCCGGCCCGGGCAAGTGGAGGTCGGCCCGGATCGGGCCAGGTCCGCGCTTCTCCCCTGGCCAGCCGGGCCAACTGGCGGTCGAGGCGCTCGGCGGCGAAGGTCACCGCGAACCCGCGCGGCCCGGTGACCTGGACCCGGGTGACGACCTCCCGGTTGCGGACATCGACCTGCACCACCATCGGCTCGGCCGCGTCGGGCGGGGCGCTCATACGTACCCGGGCGGGCGCGTCGAGATGATGTCTGCGCAGGACGCGAACGATCGCTCGCACCGCCCGCGTGACGTCCATGGCGGGCACGTCACCGCGCGTGGTCACCGCCACTTCCGGTTCCGCGGCCGTCGTCCAGTGGTCCGATGCGTATCGCAGCCCCGGTGAAACCATCCGCAATGCCCCGCTTCCCAGATTCGATCCGTCCCCCTATGCCAGCACCGCATGGGTGTCGCGAACAGGGCCGAAAGTCCCATCGGCGAAAAGCGTTGACTCCGGCGCATTCCGGGCTCGTCGAAACCGACCGGGCCGAACGTCTCCGTCGCGCATCGCGGTCGCCCGAGCGACGCTCAGGCGGCGCCGAGCACCACGACGGAGTTGTTGCCGCCCATGCCGAGGGAGAGCTTCGCGGTGAGGCCGCCTTCGAACGGCGCCGGGCCGTCCAGCAGCCGCGGATGCGCGGGCGCGACGATCGGGGCCGCGGGCACGATGCCCCGGTCGTAGCCGAGCGCGGCCACCGCCACCTCGACGGCGGCCGCGGCCCCTTGGCAATGACCGGCCAGCGGCTTCACCGCGTAGATGTGCGGGCGGTCGGCGAACAAATGCTCGAGCAGATGGTGTTCGGCGACATCGCACTGGCGGGTTCCGGTGCCGTGCGCGTTGAAATAGCGCACGTCCCCGGCGGTGACGCCCGCGTCGGCGAGCGCGCGGCGGGTGCAGTCGAGGATGTGCTCGTGCGTCGGGTCGACCGAGACGACGTGGTAGCCGTCGTTGGACATGGCTCCGCCGAGTACCGCGGCATACGGCCGATCGGCCGAACGGGTCAGGACGAACGCGACCGAGGCCTCCCCCATGCTGAACCCGCGGCTGCCCTGCTGGAAGGGCCGGCACGCGTCCAGCGGTTCGGCGTCGGTGATCGCGGCGCCGAGCCGGACGAAACTCTCCACCATGTCCGGGGTGGCCGACAGGTCGGTCGCCACGAAGAGCACGTCGTCGGCCATGCCCGCGTCCAGCCAGAGTTTCGCGGTGATCAGCGCGACGTTGGCGGAGCTGCACGCGGCGGAGACGTTCATGGCCGGACCGTGGAAACCGAACTCCTGCGTCAGCATCGAGACCGGCGTGGACGGCAGCAGCCGCAGGTAGTCCCTGGACCGGCGATCGCCCCCGTCGACGAGGTAGAAATCGCGCCAGTTCACCACGTCGCCGAGCACGATGGCGTGCAGCAGCCCGACGGTGCGGCCGGGCCGCCAGCCGCGGTCGCGCGCGTCCGCGACGGCCTCCCGCGCGGCCTCGTGCACGGCGCGTCCGTAGCGGCTGGGGCTCACCTCGGGGTCCCCGCCGTCGGGGACCAGCGCGACCCACGCGTCCTCGTCGCGCCCGGGGCCGTAGCCGCGTTGCAGCGATGCCGCCGACTTGCCGCTGAGCAAGCCTTCCCACAATCGCTCACGTCCCCACCCGTACCCGGTGATCGCGCCGATCCCGGCGATGGTCATATGATCTCGGTGCCCCGGATCGAATCGGAACCGCGTGGCGGTGTTCGGGTCGGTGCCCGGCATGTATCGCTCCTTCACCGGCTCCCCGGGCCGACCGAGCGGTCTGCCCCACCTCGACGCAGGAACCGGGTTCAGTAATGATCGCCGGATCCGACCCGAGAACGTGCCAGTACTGTGATCGAAGCAATACCGTCGACGATGTGATCTTGTACACGTCGATACAAGAATAATCCCGTGTTCCAATGGCCATAATGGGGTCGATGATCGGGGGTTCGAGTGGGTGACGACAAGCTTGCCGCCGCGGTCGACGCCGCCGAACAGCTGGCCGCGCGTTACCGCTCCCTGGTCGAACACACCCCGGACGGGATCTGCGTGCACGAGCGCGGCGTGGTGGTCTACGTCAACCCCGCGACCGTCCGCCTGCTCGCCGCCGAGAACGCCGAGGAGGTCGTCGGCCGTCCGCTGACCGACTTCGTCCACCCCGCTTCCGTCCCCTCGATGCTCGATCGGATCAGCACCCTCACCACCGCGGGCGCGGCCTCGGCGCCCACCGAGATGACGCTGATGCGGGTGGACGGCGGCACGGTCCCCGTTGAGACGGTGTCGGTGCTGACCGCCTGGCACGACCGCCTCGCCTACCAGGTGGTCATCCACGACCTCACCGCCCAGCGCCACGCCGAAGCCGCGCAGCGCAAGGCCGAGCACTACTTCACCACGGTCGTCTCCCAGTTGGAGGAGGGCGTGGTGGTGATCGATCCGGAAGGCCGGATCGAGTCGATGAATCCGGCAGCCAAGCGCATCTTCGGCACCGAAGGGCCCGACGGGCACGTGATCGGCCGCACCATCCAGTCGCTGCCGCTGGTGCTGCTGGACGCGAACGCCCAGCCGCTGCCGCCGAGCCGCCATCCGGTGGCGCGCACCCTGGCCACGGGCGAGACCATCACCGGCTACGTCTTCGGGGTCGACCGGGTGGACGGTCAGCGCCGCTGGTTGTCGGGCAGCAGCCGCCTGCTCAATCCCGGCGACCCGCGCTCGTCGGCGGTGTCCTCCTTCGCCGACATCACCGAATTCCGCGCCAGCAGAAGGCAGCTGGAGTACCAGGCCACGCACGACTCGCTCACCGGGCTGGCCAACCGTTCGCTGATCCTGTCCCAGCTGGCCGCCGCGCTGGCCAGTACCGATGAACTGTTGCCGGTGTCCACCGTGCTGTTCATCGACCTGGACGGGTTCAAGGCGATCAACGACACGCTCGGGCACGCCATCGGCGACACCGTGCTGCAGATCGTGGCCCAGCGTTTGCAGCGCGCGCTGCGCGGTGACGACATCGTCGGCAGGCTGGGCGGCGACGAGTTCCTGGTGCTGTTGTCCGGCCGCACCCGGCGCGTCGACATCGAAGCGCTGGTGAACAGACTGCGCTGCACCATGGCCGAGCCGATCATCGCGCGCGGGCACCGGATCGAGGTCAACGCCTCGATCGGCGTCACCGAACTGCGTGCGGGCGACCGGCGCAGCCCGGAGGCCGTGCTGCACGACGCGGACCTGGCGATGTACCAGGCGAAGCCGCCCGGTCACCGAGAAGGGGCCGTCACCAAGGGCCGCAGGCCCAACAGCACCCACGCGTCCTGACCGCCCCCATGATCGTCGAACACGCCCTGCTGCCGGTTCGCCCCGAGCGCGCCGCCGAGTTCGAGGCCGCCTTCGCCGCGGCGCGGCCGATCATCGCGAACATGCCCGGCTTCCGATCGCTGTCGCTGGCGCGCGGCGTCGAGTCGCCGGGCAGTTATCTGCTCCGGGTGGAATGGGACCATCTCGACGATCACGTCACCGGATTCCGCGGCTCTCCGGAATATCAGCGCTGGAAGGACTTGTTGCACCACGTCTACGACCCGTTCCCGGTGGTCGAGCACTTCACGCCGGTGCCGCTGACCGCGGCCGAGGACGCCTGCGTCGCGTCGCCCTCGACCAGACCTGCGGTTACGGCGCGGCCTGGGCAACCCCAGTAGAATCGACAACTCTGCTTTCCGAGCGTTCACCTACCCCGCCGGGTAGTGTGCTCGCGGCTCTTCGCGGTGACAAGGAGTTCAGTTTGCCCGACCTCACTCAGGACCGTGCCGCCCACGACGGCGCACCCGAGCGGACCCGCGAGACCGATCAGGAGCAGGCGTACCTGTCGGTTCTGTACGAGCGGCTGGACGAGATGCGCGCCTACGCGCGCAACCGGTTGCGCACCGTGCTGCTGGAGACCGGCGGCACCCCGCAGGCTCGCAGCGAACGGGAGTCGTTCAGCCAGCTGTACTCCGAGGACCTGGCGAAATACGACGCCGCCGAGCACGGCCTGTGTTTCGGCCGCATCGATCTCGACGGCGCGCAGGAGGCGTACCGCTACATCGGCAGGATCGGCATCCTGGACGAGAAGGACGACTACGAGAGCCTGCTGCTGGACTGGCGCGCCCCGCTGGCGCGGCCGTTCTACCTGGCCACCACCGCAGCGCCGGACGGCGTGACCCGGCGCAGGCACATCCGCTCGCGCAACCGCAAGGTCACGGCGATCAACGACGAGTACCTCGATCTCGAGGCCGCCCGCCGGGCCGGCGCCACCGACACCGACGGCGGTGTGGGCAGCGAGAGCGCGCTGCTGTCGGCGCTCAACGCCGCCCGCACCGGCCACATGAACGACATCGTCGAGACCATCCAGCACGAGCAGGACGCGATCATCCGGTCCGAGCACAAGAGCGTGCTCGTCGTGCAGGGCGGGCCGGGCACCGGCAAGACCGCCGTCGCACTGCACCGCGCCGCCTACCTGCTCTACACCTACCGTCAGCAGCTGGCCAAGAGCGGCGTGCTGATCATCGGCCCGAACGCCACCTTCCTGGACTACATCGGGCAGGTGCTGCCGTCGCTCGGCGAGACGGGCGTACTGCTGTCGACCATCGGCGATCTGTACCCGGGCGTGCGGGCGGCCCGTGAGGACTCGCTGCGCGCGGGCGAGATCAAGGGGTCGCTGGCGATACTCGAGGTGCTCAAGCAGGCGGTGCGCGACCGCCAAGAGGTGCCCGCCGAACCGATCCGGCTGAGCTTCGACGGATATCCGGTCACGCTGGACCGCAAGATCGCCACCAAGGCGCGCGGCCGCGCCCGCTCTTCCCGCAGGCCGCACAATCTGGCCCGGCCGATCTTCGCGAGCTCGGTGGTCGACGCGCTGACCGACCAGCTCGCCCGGACGATGGGCGCTGACCTCTCCGGCGGGCCCAGTCTGCTCAGCTCCGCCGACCTCACCGAGATCCGCGACGAGATGCGCGCCGACCCGCAGATCCAGGCCGCGATCGCCGAGCTGTGGCCGATCCTGTCTCCGCAGGAGGTCCTGGCCGACCTGCTCGCCGACCCGAAGCGGCTGGACCGGGTCGCGAGTTCGCTGGACCCGGCCGACCGCGCCGAACTGCTGCGGCCGGACAACGGCCAGTTCAGCGCCGCCGACGCGCCGCTGCTGGACGAACTGGCCGAACTGCTCGGCGTAGACGACACCGAGGAACGCGAACGCGCCCGCCGGCGGTGGCGCGCCCGGATCGCCGAAGCGCAGGACGCGTTGGACATCCTCACCGGCTCCGCGCCCCAGGACCTCGAGGACGACCTCGACCCGGAGATCCTGATGGCCTACGACCTGATCGACGCGAGCCAGCTTGCCGAGCGCCAGGACGTGCGCGCCCGCCAGACCACCGCGGAGCGCGCCGCGGGCGATCGCACGTGGACCTACGGCCACGTCATCGTGGACGAGGCGCAGGAACTGTCGGAGATGGCGTGGCGCATGGTGATGCGGCGCATTCCCAACCGATGGGTCACCGTGGTCGGCGACGTCGCCCAGACCGGCGACCCGGCGGGTACGTCGTCGTGGCAGCGAATGCTCGAACCGTATGTCGCGTCTCGGTGGAAGCTGACCGAACTCACCGTCAACTACCGCACCCCGGCGGAGATCATGGACGTCGCGGCCGATGTCCTCGCGGCCATCGATCCGACGGCGTCCGCACCGCGCTCGGTCCGCGAAACCGGCGTCGTACCGCAGGCATACCGGGTCACGCCCGGTGACGTGCACGCGGAGGTCGCCCGGCTCGTCGCCACCGAGACCGGGCCGGGCACCACGGCGGTCATCGCCCCGCACGCGCTGGTGGCGCGGCTGGCCGACCTCGCCGAGGATTCGGTGCGGGTGCTGACCGTGCACGAGGTGAAGGGTTTGGAGTTCGACGCGGTCTACTTGGTGGAGCCGCAAGGCATCCTCGACGAATCGCCGCGCGGGCTCAACGACCTGTACGTCGCGGTGACCCGCGCCACCCAGCGGCTCGGCGTCGTGCACAGCACGGATCTGCCCGGCGTGCTCGACCGGCTGCGCTGACGCCCTCGGCGCCCGAGAACGACGAAAGGCTCCGTGCCGCATCGCTATTCGCGAGGGCGACGGAGCCGTTCGGCTGTCGAGAGACTCAGCGCACGGTGTGCACGATCAGCACGTCCGAGCGGGATTTGCGCGCCACGTCGGAGGGCACCGAACCGAGCAGCCGTCCGGCCAGGGTGTTCAGCCCCCGGTTGCCGACGACCAGCAAGTCGGCGTCGACTTCCTTCATCAGCGCCAGCAGCGACTCCACCGGCTCGCCGACGATGGCGCGCTCGACGATGTCGGCCGCCCCCGCGGCGATCGCCTTGTCCCGGGCGATACGCAGGATCTCGTTGGTCGGGGCGGAGCCGCGCACCTGGTACGCCTCCTCCTTGAGCACGTCGGCGGCGGCGGCCACGTCGCGGTCATCGGTGGGGTAGTACGCGCAGGCCACGACCAGAGTCGCGCCGGACACGCCGGCCAGGGCGCCGGCCTTCTCGACGGCGACATACGACGAGTCCGAGCCATCGGTACCGACGACAATGGTCCGGTAGGCGGTCATTCTCTCCTCCAACTATGCGGTGGGTCGGGTGCTGCGCGCGGGTTCGTCCCGGCTTCCCGGAGCGTCGGCGCGGCGACTGGGCTCGACCATAGCGGCAAATGGTACGGAAATTTCAGAAATCGCAAGACATCACACTCGAGGTGTTCCACCATTCCCGCCGGATATTCGCCAGGGAATGCCGGAAAGACCAGACCAACCAGCGCAGACCCAATTCCCGAGACCTGTCCCTGTGAGGTGCCACAACCGTATCGAACCATGATGCGTCCGTGGGATATTCATCACAGAGCCAGGTCCGTCACACGGCGATCGGCCCGCCCCGCCGCGTGAATCACGCTCCCGGGACGGGCCGATCGAGTTGGTCCACAGCGCCGCTACGGCCACTGCCGATAGTTCGCCCAGAATATGCCGAGAATCGCTCCGATGATGTCCATGTCCTCCTCTTCCTCTTGTAAAAAGGACGCGCAATATTAGCGCGCGGAGCGGACTGCGCGGGCGAGACTAGAGATCGAAAAGCGGCCTCGTGACGGTCAATCCGAGTTCGTCGACGTGCGCGAAGAACGCGAACAGCATCAGTGCGGCGCCCGCGAGAGCGAGGTCCTTGGCGAACTGGGTCGTCTCGGCCTGCTTGATCTGCGGGTCGGTCTCCTGCCAGAACCGGTGCATCACGACAGCGGTCGGCAGCAACGCGATCACGAGCAGCAGCGAGCCGAGATCGGCCCAGATACCCAGCAGCACGCTGAGACCGCCGAGGCCGAAGAGGACGCCCGAGCCGAGCACCGCGGCCTTCGCCATCGGAACGCCTTTGCTTCGCGCGTACCCCGCCATCGCCTCGGTCTGGGTGAAATGCCCGACAGTGGAAGTCAGGAACAACACCGCGAACAGCACTCGTCCGATCAACACCACGACATCCATGTCCAGCTCCTAGTCGACTCTCCGGCAACTAAGCTCGCATCGGCATGACCTTGGCCGTGACCTCGTTGCGCAAACGCAGCGAATTCTTGGCGTACTCCAGAGGGGCCATACCCACTTCCGCGGTGAACTCACGTGAGAAGTGGGCCTGGTCGAAATAACCCAGGTCCGCGGCCAACGCGGCGAGGTCTTCGGTGCGGCCCTTGGCGAGCAGATCGGCGCCGTCCTGCAACCGATAGCGCCGCAGGACCCATTTCGGTCCCGCACCTACGTACCGGCGGAACATGCGCTGCAATGTCCGGACGGGCACATCGAATCTCTCGGTGACCTGATCGACCCTGGTCAGCTCTTGATCACCGGCCATCGCGTCGACGATGCGCAGCACCAATCGGTAGGTCGGGTCCTCGACGGCGGGATGGTCGGCAAGGTACTCCTCGACAACGCACCGGCGCCGCTCGACGGTCGGCGCGTCGAGCACCCGCTCGGTCAAGCCCGCGGTATCGGGCAGCACGTCGGCGATGGGCACGGCGCGATCGCGCAACGAGCCGACATCGAGTCCGGTGAACGCGCCGAACCCGCCCGCGCGGAAGCGGATACCGAAGGTTTCCCCTACCCCGCTGAGTTCACGGATGAACTTCGTGGTGGTCACGCCGGTGACGAATCCACCGGTGCGCATCTCGGACCGTTCGAAGGTGACGTTCACACTCGGATAGGACAGCACCTCCGCCCGGTACGGAGGCCGGCCACGCAGATCCCAGCGCACCGCCCAATACCACTCGACGTAGCGACCCACCGGTAGGCTCGGCGGCAAGCGGACCAGCGAGCGATGCTTCGCCTGCTCGTGCGGATGCAGAATCCCCTTGGTGTCGGTGGGCGCCAGCGGATGGCGAGCAACCGGCGGCTCGTCGGCGGGCGGTTCGGCGCTACGCGGCATGGTGTCGCGTTCTTACAAGACCCGACGACCAGCACCGGCGAGAGTTGTGGTCATGACGAACACAGTGAATCCCATCGCCGACGGCTACCACTCGATCACTTGTTTTCTCGCGGTCGGTGACGGCAACAAAGCCATCGAGTTCTATCGCGCCGTCTTCGGAGCCGAGGTGCTCAGTCGCAACGACCTGCCCGACGGGCAGCCCGCGCACGCCGAACTGAGGATCGGCGACTCGACCCTGCAGATGGGGATGCCGATCCCGGACAACGGCGTGCTCGCCCCGAACGGCGAATGGGTGCACACCTCGATCGTGCACTACTGCCCGGATGTCGACGCGGTGGTGCGGCGGGCCGTCGAACACGGCGCCCGCAGCGTCGAGGAGCCGCAAACCTTCGTGACCGGCGACCGGTTCGGCGTGGTCATCGACCCCTTCGGCCACCGCTGGGCGGTGCTCACCAAGGTCGAGGACGTCTCGCGCGAAGAGGCCGAACGCCGGGTGAACGAATGGATGGCCACCCAGGCCTGACGGCACGGCTGCCTCCGCGGCTGTTCGGCGAACGGCTCGCGGAGGCAGCGCCGCTGCGGCGCGGCTCAACTCAATCCGGCGGCGTCCATGCCGCGCAATTCCTTCTTCAGATCCGCGATCTCGTCGCGTAACCGCCCGGCGAGCTCGAACTGCAACTCCCGGGCCGCGTTCATCATCTGTGCGGTGAGTTCCTTCACGAGATCGGCCAGTTCGGCGCGCGGCATCGACTTGACGTCGCGGCCTTCGTACACCCCCGCGCTCACCGCGCGGCCCGGCTCGCCTTGCGCACGCCTGCCACGGCTGGCATTGCGTCCGGAGCCGCCGACCTCCACCTCGTCGGCCTCCCGATACACCTGGTCGAGGATGTCGGCGATCTTCTTGCGCAGAGGCTTGGGATCGATGCCCATTTCCTCGTTGTAGGCGACCTGCTTCGCGCGACGGCGCTCGGTCTCGTCGATGGCGTACTGCATCGAATCGGTGATCTTGTCCGCGTACATGTGCACTTCACCGGAGACGTTGCGCGCCGCGCGGCCGATCGTCTGGATCAGTGCGGTGGTGCTGCGCAGGAATCCCTCCTTGTCCGCGTCGAGGATCGCCACCAGCGACACCTCGGGCAGGTCGAGACCCTCGCGCAGCAGGTTGATGCCCACCAGTACGTCGTATTCGCCGAGCCGCAGCTGCCGCAACAACTCGACGCGGCGCAGCGTGTCGATCTCGGAGTGCAGGTAGCGCACCCTGACCCCCAGCCCGAGCAAGTAGTCGGTGAGGTCCTCGGCCATCTTCTTCGTGAGCGTGGTGACCAGAACGCGCTCGTCGCGCTCGGTGCGCTGCCTGATCTCGTGGATCAGATCGTCGATCTGCCCCTTCGTCGGCTTCACCACGACCTTGGGATCGACCAAGCCGGTCGGCCGGATGACCTGCTCGACCACTTCACCGCCGGTCTGCCCCAGCTCGTACGGACCCGGAGTGGCCGACAGGTAGACCGTCTGCCCGATGCGATCGGCGAACTCCTCCCAGGTCAGCGGCCGGTTGTCCACCGCGGACGGCAACCGGAAGCCGTATTCCACCAGGTTGCGCTTGCGGGACATGTCGCCCTCGTACATACCGCCGATCTGGGGAACGGTGTTGTGCGACTCGTCGATGACGAGCAGGAAGTCCTCCGGGAAGTAGTCCAGCAGCGTCGCAGGCGCCGAACCGGCCGGACGGCCGTCGATGTGGCGCGAGTAGTTCTCGATGCCGGAGCAGAACCCGACCTGGCGGATCATCTCCAAGTCGTACTGGGTGCGCATGCGCAGCCGCTGCGCCTCGAGCAATTTCCCCTGGCGTTCCAGCTCGGCGAGCCGCTGCTCCAGCTCGGCCTCGATATCGCGCACCGCGCGCTCCATCCGCTCCGGCCCCGCCACGTAGTGGGTGGCGGGGAAGATCCGCAGCATGTCCACCTGGCGGACCACGTCGCCGGTGAGCGGGTGCAGGTAGTACAGCGCCTCGATCTCGTCGCCGAAGAACTCGATACGGACGGCGAGTTCCTCATAGGACGGAATGATCTCCACGGTGTCGCCGCGCACCCGGAACGAGCCGCGGGTGAACGCCATGTCGTTGCGGGTGTACTGCACGTCCACCAGCAGCCGCAGCAGCGCGTCCCGATCGAGCTCGGTGCCGACCTGCAACTGCACCGACCGGTCGAGATACGACTGCGGCGTGCCGAGACCGTAGATGCACGACACGGAGGCGACCACCACCACGTCGCGCCGGGACAGCAGGCTGGAGGTCGCCGAATGGCGCAGCCGCTCGACATCGTCGTTGATCGAGCTGTCCTTCTCGATGTAGGTGTCGGTCTGCGCGATGTACGCCTCGGGTTGGTAGTAGTCGTAGTAGGAGACGAAGTACTCCACGGCGTTGTTCGGCAGCATCTCGCGCAGCTCGTTGGCCAGCTGGGCGGCGAGCGTCTTGTTCGGCGCCATCACCAGCGTCGGCCGCTGCAACCGCTCGATCAGCCAGGCCGTGGTGGCCGACTTTCCCGTACCGGTGGCGCCGAGCAGTACCACGTCGCGCTCTCCCGCTCTGATCCTGCGCTCGAGCTCGGCGATCGCGGCGGGCTGGTCGCCCGCGGGCTGGTGATCACTGACCACCTCGAACCGGCCGCCGACACGCTGGATCTCGCCGACCGGGCGGAACTCCGAGTGCGCCAGCGGTTGCTCGGCGGCCCTGTCCTCGTAGCCCTCCGCCGGGATCTCGGTTGCGAATGCCATGCCCACCAGCGTAGGCCCACTCACCGACAGATTCCCGGGGCGGCGGGCGGCCACGAATCGACGAACTGCTCGCCGGACCGGTCGGCGCGGCAACAAACGCATCGGGCCTCCGAGCCGGCCACGGCGACGCCGAAGCGGCAGGCCGCGCACGAGCACCGCGTCGAGGACCGGCCGGCCGGCCACGGCGTCACGCTCACCTGATGTAGCTCGCGGATTACTGCGTCCGACTCGACGGGCCGGGGGCGACGGTAGATTCTTGAGGCATGACGCAGGCACCTATCGTGGACGTGCACCGGCCCAAAGTCGAGTACTTCAACATCGCGGACCTGACGAACACGGATCCGAAGGGATTCGTACGCCCGGTCGAGAAGTACCGCGTCGAGCCGTGGGGCCTGTACATGGCGCGTACCTCGGACCATTCGCAGTTCCATTACATCGAGTCCTGGCTGCTGCCGAAGCTGCACCTGCGCGCGACCATCTTCCACTATCTCCCCGCCCACCGGCGCGACCAGGACTACTACCTCGACGTCGGTGACTTCAGGGTGGTCGCCCCGAAGAAGTGGATGGCCGTCGACCACTACCTCGACATCATCGTGCGCTCGTCCCGCGACACCCAGTTGCTGGACGTCGACGAACTGCTGGCCGCACACACCGCGGGACTGATCTCCCTCGCCGACGCCGAGGCGGCCGTGCAACACGCGACCGCCGCCATCGACGGCATCGCCGCCAACGGCCACACCTTCGAAGGCTGGTTGGAGACGATGGACATCACCCTCACCTGGCTGTAGCGCCAGTCGCCCGGATGCCGTAGCCCACACACGCGGAGGCGGTCCAGTCATGGGCGATCGCGTTCCAGCACCGTCCGGGTCCTCGAAGTACCGTGCGAACTGATTCTCCACGCG
Organism: Nocardia sp. CY15; assembly: GCF_009829295.1. Classification (NCBI taxonomy): domain Bacteria; kingdom Bacillati; phylum Actinomycetota; class Actinomycetes; order Mycobacteriales; family Nocardiaceae; genus Nocardia; species Nocardia sp. CY15. The sequence goes on along the minus strand of NZ_VUOT01000008.1, from coordinate 119,241 downwards.
CGGAACCGGCCCCGGGCAACACCCCGAACGAGCGGGCCGAGAGCTGTCTCGGTACAGCGCGAGCGGATCGCGGTCGAGCCGCACGGACTCCGACGAAGGCCGAGAACGGCCGGGGGTGAACTCGACCGTCGCCGGAGTGCTAGCCCGCCGACGTCTCCCGCCAGGCCAGAGCCCGGGGATAGGCGGCGTCGAACCACGGTTCCTTGACGTCGAGGTAGGCCGCGGTCGCCTCCGCACCGGTCAGCCCCGCCGCCTTGGCCTCGCCCTCGCGCTTCAGGGCGAGATACTCCGCGCGCGCACCGGCGTCGGCGCGCAGCCAGTCCCGCAGCAGCAGCGCGTACTGCTGACCGGGCGAGCCTTCGACCCGCACGTGCACGTTGGCCAACCGGCCGGGATCGGCATTCTGATGAAAACGCTTGGTCCACAGGCCGGTATCGATGCCGGCCGGGTCCCCCGGTGTCGGCTTGGGGTTGTCCTGGGTGACCTCCGGCCGAACCGGGAAGCCGGCGGCGCCGAGCGCGTCACGCAGGCCGTCGGCGGCGGCCAGGTCGGTGACCGTGATCTGCAGATCGATCACGTCCTTGGCGGGCAGTCCCGGCACCGAGGTGGAGCCGATGTGGTCGATGCGGGAGGCCGCGCTGCCGCAGGCGACCCACAATCGCGCGATCAGCCGCTGCGCCTGGGCCGGCCACTCCGGATCGGCGGGCACGAGCCGGATGTCGCCGCGGCGCGCGGACACACCGGCACGCAGGTTGCGCTCGAACGGCACCAAACGCTCGGCCCACAGGCGGCGAAGCTCGACCTCGACCGCCCCGGGTGCGCCACTGTTATCCAGCAACACATCGGCAACGGCTCGGCGCTGTTCGTCGGTGGCCTGCGCCGAAATGCGCGCGCGGGCATCGGCTTCGCTGACGCCGCGGAATTCCACCAAACGGCGGATACGTGTTTCGGCATCCACGTCGACGATCAGCACGAGATGCATCAACGGCGCGAGTCCGTTTTCCACAAGCAGCGGAATATCCTGCACGACAATGGCATCCGGAGCCGCGGCCGCGATCAATTCTGCGGTGCGCTTTCCGACGAGCGGGTGGGTGATCGCATTCAATTTCGCGCGCGCCGCGTCGTCCCCGAAGGCCCGCGCCGCCAGGGCCGGCCGGTCGAGGCTGCCGTCCGCGGCGAGGATGCCTGCGCCGAACGCTTCCACCAGGGCGGCCAATCCCTCGGTGCCCGGCTCGACGACCTCCCTGGCGATGAGATCGGAATCGATGACCACGGCGCCGAGGTCGGCGAGCACCCGGGCGACCGTCGACTTCCCCGCTCCCATGCCTCCGGTGAGGCCGATTCGTAACATTCGACCAGTCTCCCATCCGGACGCGGCGCGAGCGTTCGCCGCCCCGATCACGGTCGGCGACACTCGGCCGATCGGCGGTCGACCGCGCTCGACATGCGATCTCCCGCCGAATCACGAGCAATCCGCTCGATTACCCGAAGCACGCGCGCGTGCCACCACCTGCGGCACCATTTGCCCGATCCGTGACTGCGCCGAGACCGATTCGCAACAATTCCGGATGTTTACGGCTCGGCGGTGACACCTTTCCGACACGCCGAGGCAATTACTCGGGCAAAATACGCTGCCGAGCAGTTTCGTTCCGCTAATCTTCGCCGTGGCGATCCAGGCCGACACCAGCGATGCAAAGGAATACCATTGGGCACCAGAATCAACCAGACGGGTCGCCACCGTTTGGGCATGGCGGGGCGAGTGCACTGCATTCAGATTCCCGCTGTCGCGGCGGCGCTCGCCGAGCACCGTCGCTCTTGGTTCACCGCGTTCATCAGTCCCGCGCGGCACAGTTTCGCTGCCATGCGGAACCGTCCGGCCGCACCCGCGGTCCGGTGGGTACCTGCTACCGCAAGCTGAACCCGAGTTCGAAGTGGCCCAGCCTCTCGCCAAGGCTGGGCCACTCTTTTGTGCGCCGAACGCGGCGCGGTGCGCGGCGGCGCAATCCGTGCGACTCACGGTCCGACCCTCGGCCGACCTGGTGTTCGCAGGAGTGAATGTAAGTACAGATGCAAGAACATTCACCCGGGACAGTCGGAATCCGCGGCCGGTATACCGCGTCTGGACCGAATTCATCGGCGGCATCTCATAAAACAGCATGTGCACTCGCCTTACGGAACTCGCGAAGGGTCCGGTGTTCAGGCCGCCCAGCGGATATTTCTCAGGATTCTCCTGCATTTTCCGGCTTCCTGCGGCGCAAGCCAAGTGAAAGAGCCATCGGCCTATCGGGCGCATTGATCCCGGAGGAATGTCGAGGAAGGCAGCCGGAAGCTCATCGTCCGACCCGAGCCGAAACGAGTGACGGCGAAGCCGACGGTGCGACGGGACGCCGAGATTCCGCATTCATAGGCGGCCGAGACATTACAAGTTTTCGAATTCGATGTTCTGCCAGCAATCTTTCGTCTTCGAGACCTTCGTCGCGGAACCCGGTGCCACGCTCTCCCGCGCGGTGCCCGCCACTCGCTGAGCCGACCCGCCTACAGGCCGAGAGACCGGACCAGGTCACGCATCTCGGCGCGGAAGAGTTTCGCCGGGTCTCGGGATTGCGGGCGCAGGTGGCCGTACACCTCGAGCGCGATCAATCCGTGCATCCTGCCCCACATGCGCAGAGCCAGAGCCAGCGCGTCCGGAGGCAGCTCCGGGAAGTCGGAACGGACGTGCTCCGCCAAGGCGGCGTCGAAATCCGACCACGCGCAGTCCCCGGCAGTCTGCGTGGCCGCGGCCCGTGGCCATGCGGCACTCGCCAGACCGACCAGCCCGGTGCAGGCACGCAATTCGGCCGCTGCGGCGGGACCACCCGGCGGCGGCCTGTAACCGGGCACCGGGTCACCATAGATGAGCCGGAATTCGGCGGGCCGCTCAACGGCCCAAGCGCGCACGCCCTCGGCCCAGGCCATGATGCGCCCGGCCGGATCTTCGACCGGTACGGCGTCGCGTGCGGCTTCGAGGCGGTCGACCAAGGCGGTGTAGACGTCGGAGATCAGCGTGGAGATCAGGTCGTCGCGGGTGGCGTAGTAGCCGTATATCGCACCCGCCGTCATCCCCATCTCGCGGGCGATGGCACGCAACGAGATCGCGTCCGGACCTCCCTCCATGAGCAGCCGCATCGCGATCGCGGTGATGTCCTCCAGCGTCTGCGCGCGCAGGCGCTCCCGGCGACTTCTGACGACCTCGGCCACGGTTGACACTCTACAGCGTTTGGCTACTATCAGCCGTGCCGCTACTGAACGGCGTGTAGTAAATGAACGTTGTTAAGGAGTAATGGTGGATATCGGAGTTTTCGGGGCTACCGGCGTCATCGGTTCGCGGGTCGTCGCCGAAGCCCTACAGCGCGGGCACCGGGTCACCGCCTTCACCCGCGACGCGGCCCGGTTCCCCGCTCGGCACGGGGACGAGACGTGGGCGGTGGCCGACTGGCTGAACGCCGAGAGCGTGGCGGCGGCGATCGCAGGCCTCGACGTGGTCGTGAGCGCGGTGAACGCGGGGCACGGCATCGCCGACACCATCACCAACGCGCACGATTTCGTGGTTGGTGCGCGAGCGATGGTCGCCGCGCTGGATCGGCAGCCGCGCGTCCGGCTGATCGCGGTGGGCGGAGCGGGCAGCCTGGAGGTGGCGCCCGGCGTACAACTGCTCGACACCGGGGACGAGTTCATTCGCAATCTCACCGAAGTGCTCGACGTCCCGGCGGAGTATGTCGAGGTGGTGCGTGCGCTGCGCGACGCGTTGAACGTCTACCGGCTGTCCAACCGCAATTGGACCTATTTGAGCCCCTCCTCGGGGCGGATCAATCCCGGCGAGCGCACCGGCCGCTTCCGGATCGGCGGCGATCAGTTGCTCGTCGGCGGCGCGGATCTCTCCGCCGAAGACGTAGCGGTCGCGCTCCTCGACGAAGCCGAGCAACCCCGCTTCATCCAACGCCGGTTCACCGTCGGCTACTGAGCGCGTACGAATCCACGGACCCCGTTTGTGTCGGACCCCTCCGGCACAATGAACATCGTCGGACGTCGAACGAGTTGCCGCCCAATGTAATCCGCAACCCGACCGAGGAGAGTCCATGCCTGAAGTCCACGCTTCGACGCCCGACCCACGTGACCCGGCGACCATCGACATCGATCGCGCGATCGAGTTGGCGGTCGAGATCGAGCGGCACCGGTATCTGCTGCACCGCGCGGTGGAGGACTACCGGTTGCGGGTCAGGCGGCGGTTCGAGCATTTGGACCCGCCGGAGCTGGAACTGCGCCTGCGTCAAGCGGAGCAGTTCATCGAGGCGCTGATGATCGACCCGATCAGGCACGGTGCGCTGGACTTGGTCGCCTACCGGGCAATTCGGGACGGTGCACCGGTCGTGTTCGATGCCGAGCGCCGGACGTATGTCCTGCGTCGGCACGGGCAGGCTCCATTGCCTATCCGCCCTGGCTTGCCGGAGCATCGGCTGGGTGTGATCGCCCGGCTGGCGGGGATCGGCCTGCGTTTGGAGGAGATCCAGGTGGTGGCGCTCACGACGGCGCAGACAGTCGCTCCGCACGAAGCGGCCGAGCGACCCGAGGAGGTGCCCGAGGTGCAGCGCGGAACGACGAAGCCTTCACGGGGGATTCGCAGGCCGCATCGCCGAAAGCGCCCTGCGGGGCGTTGATCAGAACCACAAACGACTGCACCCCAACCGGAAACCGGTTGGGGTGCAGTCGCGAATCAGCTCAGCAGATGCCGATCAGGCGTTGCCGGACAGCTTCTCACGCAGAGCCGCCAGTTGAGCGTCGCTGGCCAGCGAACCGCCGGCGGGCTCGGCCTGGCTGGCGGAGGACTGCGAACCGCTCTCGGAGGAGTAGTTCGACGCGCCGCCGCCGTTCGCGGCCTCGGCCGCGGCGTCGGCCGCCATCTTCTCCATCTGCGCGGTGTGCATCTTGTGGCGACGCTCCGCCTCGGCGTAGCGGCCTTCCCACTCCTCGCGCTGCTTGTCGAAGCCCTCGAGCCACTCGTTGGTGTCGGGGTCGAAGCCCTCGGGGAAGATGTAGTTGCCCTGCTCGTCGTAGCTGTCGGCCATGCCGTACTTCGACGGGTCGAACTCGGCGTGGTAGTCCTCGTTGGCCTGCTTGAGGCTCAGCGAGATCCGGCGACGCTCCAGGTCGATGTCGATGACCTTGACCATCGCGTCGTCGCCGACGGCCACGACCTGGTCGGGAACCTCCACGTGGCGCTCGGCCAGCTCGGAGATGTGCACCAGGCCCTCGATGCCCTCCTCGACGCGGACGAACGCGCCGAACGGAACGAGCTTGGTGACCTTGCCCGGCACGATCTGGCCGATCGCGTGGGTGCGGGCGAACTGACGCCACGGGTCTTCCTGGGTCGCCTTGAGCGACAGCGAGACGCGCTCGCGATCCAGATCGACGTCGAGCACCTCGACGGTGACCTCGTTGCCGACCTCGACGACCTCGGACGGGTGGTCGATGTGCTTCCAGGACAGCTCGGAGACGTGCACCAGACCGTCCACGCCGCCCAGGTCGACGAAGGCGCCGAAGTTGACGATCGAGGAGACCACACCCTTGCGGACCTGGCCCTTCTGCAGCTGGTGCAGGAACTCGCTGCGCACCTCGGACTGGGTCTGCTCCAGCCACGCGCGGCGGGAGAGCACGACGTTGTTGCGGTTCTTGTCCAGCTCGATGATCTTGGCTTCGATCTCCTTGCCGACGTACGGCTGGAGGTCGCGGACCCGCCGCATCTCGACGAGCGACGCGGGCAGGAAGCCGCGCAGGCCGATGTCGAGGATCAGGCCGCCCTTGACGACCTCGATGACGGTGCCCTTGACGGCCTCGTCCTTCTCCTTGAGCTCCTCGATGGTGCCCCACGCACGCTCGTACTGCGCCCGCTTCTTCGACAGGATCAGGCGGCCTTCCTTGTCCTCCTTGGTGAGAACAAGGGCCTCGACCTCATCGCCCACGGAAACGACCTCGTTGGGGTCGACGTCGTGCTTGATGGAGAGTTCACGAGAGGGGATGACGCCTTCGGTTTTATAACCGATGTCGAGCAGGACCTCGTCGCGATCGACCTTGACGATGGTTCCTTCGACGATGTCGCCGTCGTTGAAGTACTTGATCGTGGCGTCGATGGCGGCGAGGAAATCCTCGGCGGAGCCGATGTCGTTGACGGCTACCTGCGGCGAGGTGACGGTGGTGGGCATATGTCGGTTTGCTCCGGACGGATTGTGGTCGGTTGCGGACATTGGAACTTTCGGTACGCTGCGATCTCACCGCGAGGTGTGAAGACGGACACTTAGGAACGTACCGCACGCGACGCGCGTGAAACTCAGCACGGGTTGAACTCCGGTACGGCTGTACGGAAGACACTCGCGCGTTCAGCGTACGCGACCTCGGTCCGGGCGGGCAAACCGGTCGGGTCGCCACGCCGATAGTCTGATCGGCGTGTCGGAAGATCGCCATGCGCAAGCAAACGCACTGCTCGGAACGGCGGGAATAGCGCGAACCCGGATCGGATCGGCGGCCAGCAGGCTGGCCAGCCGACGATGGTGGGACGCCGATGCCGCCCAGTACCACGAGACGCACGCGGAGTTCCTCGGCGTGGAGTCGCCCGGCGGCGAGTTCGTCTGGTGCCCGGAGGGCATGCACGAGGGCGACATGCGCTTCCTCGGCGACGTCACCGGCAAGCGGGTGCTGGAGATCGGTTGCGGCTCGGCTCCGTGCGCGCGCTGGCTGGCCGGGCAGGGTGCGCGGCCGGTCGGGCTCGACCTGTCGCGCGGCATGCTCGAACGGGGGCTGGGGGTCATGGCGCGCGGCGGGCCGCGGGTGCCGCTGGTGCAGGCGGACGCGGAGGCTCTTCCGTTCGCCGACGCCTCGTTCGATCTGGCCTGCTCGGCGTTCGGCGCCGTGCCGTTCGTCGCCGATTCCGCGCTGGTGATGCGCGAGGTGGCGCGGGTGCTGCGGCCGGGCGGGCGCTGGGTCTTCTCGGTGAACCACCCGTTGCGCTGGATCTTCCCGGACGATCCCGGTCCGGCGGGGCTGACCGCCACCATCCCGTACTTCGACCGCACCCCTTATGTCGAGGTGGACGGCGACGACGTGCCCACCTACGTCGAGCACCACCGGACCATCGGCGACCGCGTGCGCGAGATCGTCGCGGCGGGATTGGTCCTGGAGGACATCGTCGAACCGGAATGGCCGGAATGGCTCGATCGCGAATGGGGACAGTGGAGCCCGATGCGCGGCGAACTCTTCCCCGGCACGGCGATCTTCGTCACGAGGAAGCCGTGAGCTTCGGATGATGCTCGTCGACCAGCTCGAGGATCGAGACCTCGTGCGTGACCAGCATCTCCTGCGACCGCGGCTGACCGGCGATCTCGCGCAGTCGCTCCCGGAACGCCTCGGCCGCGGCCATGCTGTCGAAGTCCACGTCGACGAGCACCCGATTGGGATAGTGCGTGAATCGCTGCACCCGGCAGTTGCGAGCCCCCGCCTCGGCGAGGAAATTGTCGAAGGCGTCGAACATCGGTTTCCACGTCTCGTAGTCGCGCACGACGTGGTCGATGTGCACTGTCGCGGCCATCTGTGTCCCCTTTCCGTGGGTACGGCCGAAGTTGCCGACACTTAGCAGTCTTCGCGCCGATCGGGCGGGGCACCATCTCTGATCGGTCTCGGAGTCGCCTCACTGCGACTTCGGTTTGCGCCCGGCCTGATCCAGCGCCAGGCGCAGCGCGTACTCGATCTGGGCGTTGATGCTGCGCAGGTCGTCGGCCGCCCACTTCGCGATGGCGTCGTGGACGGCCGGGTCCAGGCGTAGCAGCAGTCTCTTGCGCTCAGCCACGGGCCGCCCGCCTCAGGAGTAGAGCGAACCGGCGTTGACGACAGGCTGAGTCGGACGGTCACCGCACAGCACGACGAGCAGGTTCGACACCATCGCCGCTTTGCGCTCCTCGTCCAGCTCCACCATGCCTTCCTGCGCAAGCCGCTCCAGAGCCAGGCCGACCATGCCGACCGCGCCCTCCACGATCCGGGTTCGCGCGGCGACCACCTGGGCCGCCTGCTGCCGAACCAGCATGGCCTGGGCGATCTCGGGCGCGTAGGCGAGGTGGGTGATCCGCGCCTCCAGCACCTCGATGCCCGCCATCTCGGTGCGGTCACGCAATTCCACGGTCAGCTCCTCGGCGACCTCGGCGCCGTCACGCAGGCTGGTGCGGCCCGCCTCGTGCGCGTCGTAGGGATGCGTCGTGGCCAAGTGCCGCACGGCCGCCTCGGACTGGGTCTCGACGTACTCCTCGTAGTCGTCGACGGCGAAGGCGGCCTTGAAGCTGTCCACCACCCGGTAGACGACCACCGCGGCGATCTCGACCGGGTTGCCGTCGGCGTCGTTGACCTTGAGTTTCTGGGTTTCGAAATTCCGCACGCGCAGCGAGATGCTCTTGCGGTCGGTCAGCGGGAGCACCGAGAAGAAGCCCGGTTCGCTCACCGAGCCGACGTAGCGGCCGAAGAACTGCACCACCTTGGCTTCGTTGGGGTTCACCACGGTCAGGCCGGTCGCGAGCAACAGCAAGACGACCACCATCACCGTCGCGGCCACCGCGCCGGCCACGGCGAGGCCGTTGCCGTGGCGGGCTCCCGCGACGAAACCGAACGCCGCGGCGGCGCCGAACAGGAGCGTGAGCACGAACCATCCCAGCAGCACCAGAAAGCCGTTCAGGCGGAACGCGGATCGAAACTGCATGACATCCTCCCAATATCAGAGTGATATCACGAAGATAGCATGCTGCCGCCGCGCCCCACCAGGCAGCGGCGGCGGCGAACTCACCGGGCGTCCGGCCGGATGTTGCGGTTGAAGCGGAACAGGTTGCGCGGATCGTGCTGCGCTTTGAGCGCCGCCAGCCGGGCGTAGGTGTCGGGCCGAAAGCCTGCGCGGGTCTGCGCCTCGTCCGCCTCGGCGCCCGCCCCGTAGAGGAAGTTGAGGCTGTGCCCGAGAGTCCACGGCGCCAGCGCGGCACGGATATCGGCTCGGGTCGCGGCAGCCTCGGGGCCGGTGATGATCCGGACGACATAGGAGGCCTCACGATGGTCCACCGCGATTCCGGCGTCGCCCGGGCGGGCCGACGCGCCACCGAGATGACGGATGTCGACCACCGCCCCCGCGCCGGATTCCGGCCCAGCGGCAGCCAGCAAGGCCGCGGCGGCGTCCTCGGTGAACTCACTCAGCAGCGCGTTGGTGGCGGCGTAAGCGTGCGGGTGATCGGGGTCGCTGTGAATGGTGTGCGACTCGGTGTACGGCATCGTGCGCAGGTCGTCGGTCAGCCGTTCGCCGACCGCACGCAGCGGTGCGATCAGCCGTTCGGCTTGCTCGGCAGGCCCGTTGTACGCGATCCGGATCGAGGCGACGTACCGTCCGCGCAGTTGCGCGGGCACCGGCGGGATATCCGGGAATGCGAGCATGGCGACCGTCGAGGTGAGTTCCTCCGGCACGGTCGCGGTCCATTGCCGCCACGCGTCCAACGCCCGCTCCACCAGCGGCGTGTCGAACACCAACTGCCCGCCGTACACCGTGGTGACCGGGACCAGACCGACCTCGAGGCCGGTCACGACACCGAAGTTGCCTCCGCTGCCGAGCACGGCGCCGAACAGTTCGTCGCCCGGCGACAGCGTGCGCACCCTGCCGTCGGCGGTGACCAGCTCGATCGCCCGCACGTGCTCGGCGGCGTACCCGAACTGACGCGCGAGCAGTCCGACGCCGCCACCGAGCAGATAGCCCACCATCCCCACCGACTGCGACGAGCCGTTCAGCGGCGCCAATCCGTGCTCGGCCGCCGCGTCGACCAGCGCGCCCGCGCGGACCCCGGCGCCGATGTGGGCGGTCCCGCGTACGGGATCGATGCGGATGCCCGCCAACCGGCGCGTGCTGATCAGCACTCCCCCGTCGGCCGCGACCGACAGCCCGTGACCGGTCGCCTGTACCGCGATCGGCAACTCGTGCCGCGCCGCGTACTCCACGGCAGCGCGCACGTCCTCGGCGTGCGCAGCGCCGACGATCAGGGCGGGGCGATGCGTGTAGGCGGTCTGGAAACCGGCGATCTCCGCGTCGTAGCCCGCGTCGCCGGGACGGAAGATCGGGCCGGTGAAAGCGTCGAGGTCGATGGTCTCTGCTATGTGTCCCATGGCTTCGACGATTCCCCGACGAGTTCAATAAGTAAAACAGCCAGCTTTTCTACTTCCTATAATTGCTAGTTATGGAATTGCGGCAGCTTCGCTACTTCGTCACGGTGGCCGAGGAGGCGAACTTCACCCGCGCGGCGGCGCGGCTGCATCTGACCCAGCCCGGGCTCAGCGCCCAGATCCGTCAGTTGGAGCGCGAGCTCGGCCTGCCACTGCTCGACCGTGGCGGGCGTACGGTCACACCGACCGAGGTGGGCGCGGCCGTGCTGCCGCACGCGCGGGCGGCGCTGGCCGCCGCCGAGCGGATCACCCACACGGCGGACGAGTTCACCGGGTTGCTCCGCGGACAAGTCCGGCTCGGGCTCATCTCGGGGGCGGCGGTCGAGGAATTCGACGTCGCCGCGGTGCTCGCCGATTTCCACCGAGACCACCCGCAAGTCGGCATCAGCCTGACCGAGGACACTTCGGAGCGGATGCTCGCCGCCCTCGACCGGGGCGAACTCGATATGGCTCTGATCGGAATGACCGGCGCGGACGTCGGTCCCGGCATCGGTATCGAGGTGCTGCTGGAGACCGCGGTGGTGGCGGCGGTCGCGGCGAGGGACCTCGGCGACGGCGCCGAGATCCCGGTCAGGGCGCTGCGCGATCGTCCGCTGATCTGTCTGACGCCGGGCACCGGCATCCGCGCCGTCTTCGAGCGAGCCTGCGCGGCGGCGGGTTTCGAACCCGCCGTCGCTTACGAGGCGGCGGCGCCCGCACTCCTGCTGCGGTTGGCGGCACGCGGTCTCGGCGTGGCCGTGGTGCCCGATCTCACCGCCGAGGAGGCCGAGGCTTTCGGAGTGCGGACCATGCGCATCGTGGAACCGGAAGTGCGCGGGCGTCTCGCGCTGGCCTGGCGCACCGACCGTCCCGCGAGCCCAGCCGCCGAAGTGCTGCTCGGTCAGCTGCGAATCGCCCTGCGCGTCGACGAATGAACCGACCGGCCCGCCGGAGTGGCAAGCGCCCGCCGAGCGGGTCCATCGCATCCGCACTCTGCTGGCCACGGGCCTCAGCACTGCCACCATCGCTCATGTCCTGCCCTGCATCCTCGACACCGGCGACGGGCTGGCCGCGGCCTGTCCGGACCTGCTCGCCGATCTGCACCGGGAACGCGACAGGATCTCCGCCGCCATCGGTGAGCTCACCAGCGCACAGCACGCTTTGGACTCCATCATCCACGCCACGAAGCGATTAATCGCCGGTACCGCCGCGCCGCTCGGAGTCCGAAGGCGGGAAAGCCGCGGCAGGCAGATGCGCGGCGATGATTTTCTTCAGCTCGACCCGTCTGAAGTTGTATGAGTTTGATTGGTAAGAACGCGGTGGTGTACGGAGCGGCAGGCAGTATGGGCGGGGCAGTGGCGCGGGCGTACGCCGGCGCAGGGGCACAGGTCTATCTGGTCGGGCGCACTCGGGCGACGCTGGAAATCGTGGCCGAGGAGATCACGGCATCCGGCGGTCGCGCGAAGGTCGCAGAGGTCGACGTGTTCGATCGAACGGCTGTAGAGGCTCACGCAGACGAGATGATCGAAGAAGCCGGCTCGCTCGATATCTCCTTCAACGCGGTAGGTATGAAGGCAATCCAAGACGTGCCGCTGGTCGATATGGACCTCCAGGACTTCATGATCCCGATCATCGAGGCCGCGCGTTCACACTTCATCACCACGACCGCGGCGGCACGCCGGATGACTGCGCGGGGTAGCGGGGTCATCGTCCTGCTATCCGCTACCGCAGCCGCTGAATATCGGTACCGCATGGGTGGATTCAACATCGCTTGCGCCGGCATCGAGGCCCTCAACCGCAGCCTCGCTGGCGAAGTCGGCCGGTACGGGGTGCGCGTCGTATGCATTCGCTCCAACTTCGCCCCGGAGACCGTCCCTGGCCTGTCCGAGAACGACCCCTCCCTGCAGACCTTGATAGGCGATACCCGACTCGGGCGACTTCCCCGCCTCGCCGAGGTGGCCGACGCGGCGGTATTCGCCGCGTCCGACATGGCAGGCGCCATGACCGGCGCGGTCCTCAACCTTTCGTGTGGCGCCCTCGTCGACTGACTTCGAGACCGGGAGGCCTTCCGGGACCTGGTGCCGGATACCGCCCTCGTCGGTGACGGAAATCAAAGCAGTCGTGAAAGGAAGGCCTTCGTGCGCTGCTGGCGTGGATCGGCCAGCAGCTGCCGAGGCGGTCCCGCCTCCACGACCACGCCGCCGTCCATGAACGCCAGTTGATCGGCCACCTCGCGGGCGAATCCCATCTCATGGGTCACGACGACCATCGTCATGCCCGAGCGAGCGAGTTCGCGCATGACCGTGAGGACTTCGCCGACCAGTTCGGGATCCAGCGCGGAGGTCGGCTCGTCGAACAGCATGAGTTTGGGGTCCATGGCCAGCGCGCGGGCGATCGCCACGCGCTGCTGCTGACCGCCCGACAGTTGTGCCGGGTAGGCGTTCGCTTTGTCCGCCAGGCCGACCCGGTCGAGCAATTCCCGCGCCCTGGTCACCGCGTCGGCCTTGCGGACCTTCTTGACCTGGGTCGGCGCCTCGATGATGTTCTCCAGCGCGGTCCGATGCGGGAACAGGTTGAAGTGCTGGAACACCATGCCGATCTCGCGGCGCTGCTTGGCCGCGTCGCGCGGGTGCATCTCGTGCAGCTTGCCGTTCTTCTCCCGGTAGCCGACGATCTCGCCGTCGACGTAGAGCCGGCCCGCGTTCACCTGTTCCAAGTGGTTGATGCAGCGCAGGAAGGTGGACTTTCCCGAGCCGGACGGCCCGATGAGACACAGCACCTCACCGCGGCCCACCTCGAGCGAAACGCCCTTGAGCACCTGCAGCGCCCCGAAGTTCTTGCAGACCCGGTCCGCCACGATCATCGGAGGGGAGGTGGTCTTCTCGACGTCCACGCTCATTTCGCCTTCTCCACCTGCTGGGCGTCGGCGAGTTCCTGCAGCTGCTTGGCGGTCAGCCTGCGGGAGACGCCGCGCGAGTAATAGCGCTCCAAGTAGAACTGCCCGACCATGAGCACGCTCGTGATCGCCAAGTACCAGGTGGCGGCGACCAACAGCAGCGGAATCGGCTGGAAGTTCACGCCGTAGATATCGCGTGCCCGGCCGAAGAGGTCGGTGCTCAGCGGGATGCCGGTGACCAGCGAGGTGGTCTTCAGCATGCCGATGAGCTCATTGCCGGTCGGCGGGATGATCACGCGCATAGCTTGCGGCAGCACCGTGCGGCGCATGGTCTGATTCCAGGACATGCCGAGCGCGAACGACGCCTCCCGCTGCCCCTCGCCGACGGAGTTGATCCCGGCCCGGACGATCTCGGCCATGTAGGCGGCTTCGTTGAGGCCGAGGCCGAGCACCGCGAAGGTGAACGCGGCCTGCAGTTGCTGCACGTCGAGTTGGAAGAACTGCGGCCCGAACGGAACGCCCAACTGGATCTGGCTGTAGAGCGAGGGGACCAACCCCCAGAACACCAGCTGCACGAACACCGGGGTGCCGCGGAAGATCCAGAGATACACCCACGCCGTGGCGCGCAATACCGGGTTCGGCGACAGCCGCATCACGGCCAGCATCGTCCCGAGCGCGACCGCGATCGCCATCGCGCACACCGTCAGTTCCAGCGTCACGATGGCGCCCGCGGTGATCCGGCTGTCGAACAGATACTTCCAGTAGGTGTCCCAGCGATAGGCCGGGTTCGTCGCGGCGCCGTAGACGAACAGCGCCACCAGGACGAGGATGACCGCCGCCGCTATCCAGCGCCCCGGCCTGCGCAGCGGAACCGCTTTGATCGGCTCCGGCTCCCGCGTCGAATCCACTCCGCCGGGCCCGGGATCACCGGGCGCAGGCCAAGTGTCGTTGTCCGCCATCGATCAGCTCACGGCGCCGTTGATGACGGACGTGGTGATGGCGCCTTCCTGGACACCCCAGTTCTTCGTGATCTCGAGGTACTTGCCGTTGTCGATCAGGTGCTGGACGGCCTTTTGCAGCACGGCGGCCAGCGGCGCGCCCTTGGGCACCGCCCAGCCGTAGGGTGCGGAGTCGAACACCGGCCCCGCGGTCTCGAGCTTGCCGCCGCTCTGCTTGATCGCGTACGCGGTCACCGGGGAGTCGGCCGACATGGCGTCGACCTGACCGAGAACCAGCGCGTTGGTCGCGGCGCTCTGCTCGTCGAACGGCTTGATATCGATCGCGGGCTTGCCCTCCGCGACGCACTTGGCGCTCTTGGCGGGCACCTCCTCGGTGTGCTCCACGGTCGTGGCCTGGACGGCGACCTTCTTGCCGCAGGCGTTCTCCGGGTCGACCGGCTTGCCCTTCTGCTGGGCCCACTGGACACCCGCGTTGAAGTAGGTGGTGAAGTCGACCTGCTGCTCGCGTTCCTTGGAGTCGGTGATCGATGACATGCCCACGTCGTAGGTACCGGCCTGGATGGCGGGGATGATCTTCTCGAAGGCCGACTCGACGTATTCGGCCTTCACGCCGAGCACGGAGGCGACCGCGTCCATCAGGTCCACGTCGAAGCCGACGATCCGGCCGCTGGCGTCCCTGTACTCGTTCGGCTGATAGGGGACGTTCACGCCGACCACGAGTTTGCCGGACTGCTTGATCTTGTCGGGCAGCTGCGCGGCGATCTCTTCGACCTTGTCCACCTGCACCTTGGCCACCGAGGGTCCGGTTTCCTCGGTGTTGGTGGTACATCCGGTCAACACGAGCGCGCCCGCGGCGAGCGCGCCCGTGGCGGCTCGCAGGACGCGCCTGCCGAGAAACGATCGATCAGACACAGCAGTCCTCCACATTTTTGCTCCACGCAACCCGGGCGTCACCACCCGTTTGGCAATCTAAGCGACCGGGACGCTCCGCGCTGGACAGTAATGCAACAGCAACACGAAACCGTCGCCGGTCCCGTGCCGCCGCACCGGCCCGACACCCTACCCCGTTGCCAGCTGACCTGCGGGTTCGGGTTGCGGCGGCCTGGTCGGGCGCGACACCGGCGTGGATCCGCGTTCCGTCCCGGCACACCCGCTCGGGCTACCAGCGATGCACCCTGGCGCACACCTGTTCGGTGAACTCGCTGGTCGATGCGAGTCCCCCCAGGTCGGCGGTGGCGATGCCCGCCTCGAAGGTCGCGGCGACCGCCCGCTCGATCCGCTCACCCGCCCGCGCCAGGGTCACCTCCGCGTCCCGGGTCGCCAACCAGCGCAACAGCATCGCCGACGACAGCTGCAACGCTGCCGGGTTCGCGCGGTTGTGCCCGGCCAGCGACGGCGCGGCCCCGTGCACCGCCTGGGCCATCGCCGTGGTGGCCGAGCAGTTGAGCGACGCGGCCAGGCCGAGCGACCCGCTCAGTTCCCCGGCCAGGTCGGACAGGATGTCACCGAACAGATTCTCGGTGACCAGGACGTCGTAGTCGGCGGCGGCGCGGACGAGATGCGCCGCCGCCGCGTCGACATGTTCGTCGTCCACCTCGACGCCCGGGTACGCGAGTCCGACCTCCCGGCAGACGTCGCGGAACAGTCCCATCGTCAACGGCAGGACATTGGCCTTGTGCACGATCGTCACCCGCTTGCGTCGTGTCGTGGCCAGCCGGAACGCCTGATGCGCGATCCGCTCACAGGCGGCACGGGTCACCAGCCCGACCGACATCGCGATATCGGGCGTGGGCCCGAACTCGCCCACTCCGGCGAACATGTTCCGGTCGGCGTAGAAACCTTCGCTGTTCTCCCGGACGATCACCAGGTCGATGCCCGGCGCCGCCGCGTGCACACCGGCGAACGCCCGCGCGGGACGGATGTTGGCGTAGAGGTCGAAACGCTTGCGGATCACGCCGCCCGGCGCGATGCGGTGTTCGGCGGGATACGACGCGTTGTCGTGCGGGCCGAGAATCCACGCGTCCACCCCGGCCAGCTGCTCGAGTGTCTGCTCCGGCAGCGGGGCGCCGAATTCGGCGATGGCAGCGTGGCCCATGGCCAGCGGCACCCAGTCGACCGGCGCGGCGCCCACCGCCGACAACGCCTCGTCGACCACCTGCCTGGCGGCTCGCACCACCTCGGGGCCGATGCCGTCGCCGTCGATCAGGCCGAGCCGCAGTGCCCGCCCCTCCCGAGGTTGATTCACGTCGTTCACCGGGACATCCTCCCGCCGACATGCCCGGGTGCCGGAACCGGCCCGCGGCAACGCCGGATGCGGTTACCTTCGGGGACCATGGTGCAGTCGGTCGAACTACTCCTCGACGAGGCCGCCGACACCGAGATCCGCCGCCAGTGGCAGATGCTCGCGGAGGCCGGTGTGGCGAGCCTGGCCGCGCGCACCGACGAGTCCAACCGTCCGCACATCACCGCCGCGGTGGCCAGGCAGATCTGGCCGCGCATCGAGCAGGCCCTGGACGAGCTGGCCTTCGCGCCGATCCCCGTGCGGCTCGGCGGACTGGTGGTCTTCGGTGCGCGCCGTCCGATCCTGGTGCGACTGGTGGTGCCGTCCGAGGCGCTGCTCGCGTTGCACCGGCGGATCTTCCACACGATTTCCCCGTGTCCCGGCGTTCCGGCCAATGTGCACCCGGACGCGTGGACGCCGCACATCACCCTGGCCAGGCGGGTGCCCCCGCACCTGCTCGGCGAGGCGATCCACGCCGTGGCCGGTGACCGGGATTTTCCGGCGACGGTGCTGGGTATCCGTCGGTGGGACGGGGATCAGCGGCGCGAATGGCCGGTCGGCCGGATCCGCCGTGGAAGATAACCGAGGAAGCCCGCGTTGTAGCAGGCATACCGAGACGAGAGGATGTCATGGCCACCCAGACGCTGACCCAGCACAATTTCGATGAGGTAGTCACCGGAAACGACGTGGTACTCGTCGATTTCTGGGCCGATTGGTGCGGTCCGTGCAAGAGTTTCGCACCGACTTTCGAGGCCTCCTCCGACAAGCACCCCGACGTGGTGCACGGAAAGGTCGACACCGAATCCGAGCAGGGCCTGGCGGCGGCTGCCAACATCCGCTCGATCCCGACCATCATGGCCTTCCGGGAGGGCGTGCTGGTGTTCGCGCAGCCCGGCGCATTGCCGCCCGCCGCGCTCGAGGATCTGGTGACCCAGGTCAAGGCGCTGGATATGGACGAGGTGCGCAAGCAGCTCGCCGAGCAGCAGGCGGCTGCCGAGAACCAAGCCGGACAGTGATCCGCGCGGCGCGGTGAAACACTGCGCCGCAACGATTTTCACTCGGGCCCGGGGACGGACGCGCGGGAGCGAAGTCCGCGTCCGGGCCCACTCCCCACGGTGACGGGGGCGGCAGGCTGCCTCCCCGCGGTCCGTGCGTGATCTCAGGACACGCCGAGCAAGTTGACGCCCGCGATCATGGCGCGAACCGTCGATTCCGCGCCGTCATCGGCGATCGCCGCGCCCCAGCCGCGCCTGCCGTTGCATTCGCACCGCACGAAGGTGGCGGTGCCGTCCGCGGTGCGCCGCTGGTGGAATTGCAGAATCTCCACGGGGTAGCCCTCCTCGTAGAGAGCCGAGGTCAGCGCGGCGACCGGGCTGCCGGTGGCCACGACGGTCCGCAGATGGTCGGCGAACTCCAGCGTGGCGGTGAACTCCGCGGTGCGCGCGCCCGCAGGAGACCACTCACCGAGGCGGATCGGACCGCCGTCCGCGCAGTAGCGGCTGTGGAACTCTGCCGAGGTCAGCCCGGCGGCTTCGGCGCGTAAGCCCTTGGGAGCGGCGGCGTGGAACATGTCTGTATCAAGAGTAAGGATGGTCATTGAAAGTAGGTCTTCCCGGAGAATGTCGTGGTTCAGTTGACAGAGGGGACCAGCACTAACAAGTGAAAAAGCCCGCAGCGAGGGGGCCGGCCCGAATCAGACCCCGCTACGGCGGGGTACTACGAGGACTCGGGGACGCGGCGCCACCATCGCGGTGAGCGGAAGTAGCTCGGCGCGAACCTCGGGCTCGAAGGCGGTAGCCTGCGTCACCACGGAGGGCCCGATGAGCGACGCCGAAAGCAGAGCGCTGTCGCGGTCTGCGACGGTGAGCGCTGCGCTGCGGCGGTCGGCGGGATTCGGCACGGCATCGAGAATAGGGACATCGCGACGCAATAGCAACCACATTCGATGCCCGATTTGTCTACTGACGAGTACCGTTCGTGCAGTTCAGGCCGCTGCGGGCGGAACGAGGGTAGCGTCGGTGACATGGGTCTCCTCGTCGCGATGACCATTCCGGGTCTGGCCGTCCTGCTCATCCTGTTCGCCTTCGCCGAAGTCGCCTGGAACAAGCTCACCGGTAGCCGCGCGCTGCCCTGGACCCGCAAGCGGTCCGGCCGCCCGGTGGCGGCCGCAGGCTTCGAAGAAGTCACGGCGGTTTTCCAAGGCGGCAAACACCACGAGTTCGAGCAGCGGCTGACGACACTGATGCACCGCGAGGACAAGTCCGACGGCGCGCCGCCCCGCGACGAGGTAGATCTCGCCCACGGTTCGGCCCGCCTGGTCGGGCAGCGGCCTTCGGGAAGCCGGACTTCGTGAACATGGTCGGCCGTAGGGAGATCCGGGCGCCGTCTTCCGGATCGCACTGTGCGGGCGGATTCGCCCCCTAGCGGGGAAGAACCTCGTTCAGCTTGCCGGTGGCGACATCGAAGACGAACCCGCGGATCGAATCCTTGTGCGGCACGAACGGGCTGGCGACGATGCGCGCGATCGATTGACGCACATCGGTTTCCAGGTCCGAGAACGCCTCCGCCGCCCACTCGGGCTTGATCCCGGTCTCCTCCTGGATGCTCGCCTTGAAGTCGTCGTCGGCGAAGGTGAGCATGCCGCAATCGGTGTGGTGGATCAGGATGATCTCCCTCGTGCCGAGCAGCCGCTGGCTGATGGCCAGCGAGCGGATCTCGTCGGGAGTGACGACGCCGCCCGCATTGCGGATGACGTGCGCCTCGCCTTCGGCGAGGCCGAGCGCGCCGTAGACGTTGAGCCGCGCGTCCATGCACGCGACCACGGCCACGCCCTTGGCGGGCGGCAGCGGCAGCGGGCCTCGGAAGGTGCTCGAATAGGCGGCGTTGTTCTCCAGGTACTCGTCGGTGACAGTCATGGGCCATCCCCTGCGCTCGGTATGCGTGAATCCCTCTGTGTGATCAGCCCAACGGTAGGTGGCCGCGCAGTATGGGACAGCGGTCCCGTTCACCGTGATTCATTCACTTGCACGCGGCGGCCCGATGATAGCTCGCCGATTGCCCCATGCCGGGCCCGTGCGGTCGGGCCCGGCATGTCCGGTGCGGTGCGCGGAGCCGGTCAGTGCGCGGCGGAGTCCCAGCTGTGGCCGACGCCGACCGAGACCTCCAGCGGCACCGAGAGGGCGATGGCGGAGGACATCTGTTCGCGTGCCAGCGCCTCGAGCACCTCCCGCTCGCCGTCGGCTACCTCGAACAACAGTTCGTCGTGGATCTGCAACAGCATCCGCGAGCGCAAACCGGCCTCGTTCATGGCCCGGTGCACGTTGATCATCGCCACCTTGATGATGTCGGCCGCGGTGCCCTGGATCGGGGCGTTGAGCGCCATCCGTTCTGCCGATTCCCGGCGCTGCCGGTTGCTGGAGTCCAGGTCGGGCAGGTAGCGGCGGCGGCCGAACAGCGTCTCGGTGTAGCCGACCTTGCGCGCCTGCTCCACCACCTCGTACAGGTAGTCGCGGATGCGGCCGAAGCGGGCGAAGTAGACCTCCATCTGCTCCTTCGCCTCGGTGGTGCTGATCTTCAACTGCGCGGACAGACCGTAGGAGCTCAATCCGTAGGCCAAGCCGTAGGACATCGCCTTGATCCGGCGGCGCAGTTCCGGACCGACCTCGGAGATCGGGATGTCGAACGCTTTCGACGCCACGAAAGTGTGCAGGTCCTCACCGGAGTTGAACGCCTCGATCAGCCCCTCGTCCCCGGACAGGTGCGCCATGATCCGCATCTCGATCTGGCTGTAGTCCGCGGTCATCAGCGACTGGTAGCCGGAGCCGACCACGAATGTGTCGCGGATCTGCCTGCCGGTGTCGGTGCGGATGGGAATGTTCTGCAGGTTCGGTTCGGTCGAGGACAGCCGACCGGTGGCCGCGATCGTCTGGTTGAACGTGGTGTGGATGCGACCGTCCTCGGCGACGCACTTGAGCAGGCCGTCGACGGTGACCTTCAGGCGGGTGGCGTCGCGATGCGCGAGCAGATGCTCCAGGAACGGGTGCTGGGTCTTCTCGTAGAGCGACTCCAGCGCGTCCGCGTCGGTGGTGTAGCCGGTCTTGGTGCGCTTGGTCTTCGGCATGTCCAGCTCGTCGAACAGCACCACCTGCAACTGCTTGGGCGAGCCCAGGTTGATCTGCTTGCCGATCACCTCGTAGGCCGCCTCGGCCGCATCTGCCACCCGGTCGGCGAACTGCCGCTGCAGCGTCGCGAGCTGGTCGGTGTCCACCGCGATGCCCGCCTCCTCCAAAGCGGACAGCACACCCAGCAGCGGCAGCTCCATGTCCGCCAGCAGCGGGATGGATTCGATCTTCGCCAGTTCCTCGTCGAGCGCGTCGGCCAGGTCGGCGACGGCACGCGCGCGCAACATCTGCGCCCGCGCCAACTCGGCGTCGACGGCGTCCTCCTCGTCGAGCAGTGACAGCTGCGCGGTCTCGCCGGCCTCGGCGCGCAGCTCTCGGTGCAGGTAGCGCAACGACAGGTCATCGAGGTTGAAGGTGCGCTGACCGGGGCGGACAAGATACGCCGCCAGCGCGGTGTCGCTGGTCAGCCCGCCGAGAGTCCAGCCGCGACCGCGCAGCGCGTGCAGGGCGGCCTTGGCCTCGTGCAGTGCCTTCGGCACGGCCGGGTCGGCGAGCCAAGCGCCCAGCGCGGCTTCGTCTTCCGGGGTGAGCACCGTGACGTCGATGTAGCCGCTTTCGCCGTCACCCGCCGCGATGGCCAGCGCTCGGACGTCACCACCGGCCGGAGAGCCCGTGCCGACGATCGATACACCATGGCGCGCACCGGCTTTCGCATGCTCGGCCAGCCAGCCCGCGACCGCGCCGATCTCCAGCGCGCCGCCGCTGATCTCGAATCCCGACTCCGCCTCCGGCTCCGGCGGCGCCAGCGTCTCGAACAGCCGGTCGCGCAGCACGCGGAACTCGAGATCGTCGAACAACTGATGGATCTTCTCGCGATCCCACGGCCCCTGCGCCAGCTGATCGGGGGTGTAGGGCAGCGGCACGTCCCGCATCAGCTCGGTGAGCTGCCGGTTGAGCACCACGCTGCTCAGATTCGCCCGCAGCGCGTCGCCGACCTTGCCTTTCACCTGGTCGACCTTCTCCACCAGGACGTTGAGGTCACCGTACTCACGAATCCACTTGGCGGCGGTCTTCTCCCCCACGCCGGGAATGCCGGGCAGGTTGTCGCTGGGGTCGCCGCGCAGCGCCGCGTAGTCGGGGTACTGGTTCGGCGTGAGGCCGTATTTGGCCATCACCTCTTCCGGAGTGAACCGGGTCAGGTCCGATACGCCTTTGCGCGGGTACAAGACGGTGACGTTCTCGTCCACCAGCTGGATGGCGTCCCGGTCACCGGTGACGATGAACACGCGGAAACCCGCGGCCGTCGCCTGCGTGGTGAGCGTGGCGATGATGTCGTCGGCCTCGAAGCCCTCGATGGCCATCACCGGGATGCCCAACGCCCCGAGCACGTCCTTGGTGAGCTCGACCTGGCCGCGGAACTCGTCCGGCGTGGTGGTGCGATTGGCCTTGTACTCCGGGTACGCCTCGGCACGGAAGGTCTGGCGCGAGACGTCGAACGCCGCGGCAACGTGTGTCGGCTTCTCGTCGCGCAGCAGGTTGATCAGCATCGCGGTGAAGCCGTAGACCGCGTTCGTGGTCTGCCCGGTGACCGTCTTGAAGTTTTCCGCCGGTAGCGCGAAGAACGCGCGATAGGCGATCGAATGCCCATCCAGCAACAGCAGCGTCGGCCGGTCCCCCGAACCGGGATCGATGGAGCCGGACGCGGGGGCAGGACGCGGAGCGGTCGTGGGTGAACTCACGCCCCAGAGTCTAGGGACCGGCACCGACAAGGCCATACGCCGACACCCGGCTGACCGACGGTCGGCGGCGCGCCGATCCCACCTGCGGCCCGGTCGGTACGCGGACCGCTCATTCACCCCTCGCCGTGCGGGTTGAAATGCGATGATAGAGACAGACTTCCATAAGGAGCCGCCATGAAATCGCCCGCCGAGATTCCCCCGGTTTCCGCTCCGGCATCCGCGCTCGACCTGGCCCTGGAGCGATTGCACGCTCCGCGAGCCGCGGACTGCGCGGCCTACGCCCACAGTTCGAACGGGCGCGCGGTCACCGCCGTCCGCGCCCCACGACAAGACCGGTAATCCGGATACAGAGATGTCGGCGGATCTGCCGTGGCCGGGCTTCTCCTCGGCTCCGGCGCGGCCGACCGGCGGATTCCGTCCGTTACGCGAGTTCGTTCTCAAGGTTCAGTCCCGGTGCAATCTGGACTGCGACTACTGCTACGTCTATCACTTGGCGGATCAGTCGTGGCGCAACCAACCGCGCGGTATGGCGCCGGAAATCGTCGCCGCTGTCGGCGACCGCATCGCCGAGCACGCCCGTACACACGATCTGGACAGTGTGACCGTCCGGCTGCACGGTGGAGAACCTCTGCTCGCAGGCCCTGACTACCTTGTGCGGATCGTCGACGAGCTGCGCCACCGACTGGCGCCCACCCGTGTCGTCGCTTCGGTTCAGACCAACGGCGTGCGGCTGGACGCGGTGGCCGCCGACCGCCTGATCGCAGCCGATATCGGCATCGGGATCAGCCTGGACGGAGACCGGAAGGCCAACGACCTCCACCGGCGTTTCCGTAACGGCAGGTCCAGCTACGACACCGTCGTGGCGGCGATCGAGCTCATGCGTGAGCCGGAGCGGAGCGCGTATTTCAGCGGCGTCCTCTGCACCATCCAACTCGAGGCCGATCCGCTCGACGTCTGGCGGGCTTTGCGGGATAGGAATCTGCCCGCGGTCGATTTCCTGCTCCCGCACGGCACGTGGGAGAACCCGCCGCCCGGTCTGGTTCCCGGCGACGGTCGTACTCCGTACGCCGACTGGCTGATACCCATCTTCGATGAGTGGTTCGATGCGGCCGAATGTCCCTGCGGGGTACGTATATTCGAGGATTTGGTGCATCTGGTGCTCGGTGGTACCGAAAGCTATGAATCGTTCGGGCTGGATCCGGTGGCGCTCGTGGTCATCGAGACCGATGGTTCATACGAACAGGTGGACAGCATGAAAGCCGTGCACGACGGCGCAGCGGCCACCGGCCTGCATGTCCTGCGGCACGCACTCGACGACGTGCTGCGACTACCGTCCTTCGTAGCCAGGCAGCAGGGAATCGACGCGCTGTCGCCCATCTGTCGCTCCTGCGCACACCACCGGATCTGCGGTGGCGGCCTCTACCCCCATCGGTATCGGCCGGAGAACGGGTTCGGCAATCCGTCCGTCTATTGCGCCGACCTGTTCGCCATGATCACTCATATAGAGCAGCGGGTTGCCGACGGCTTGGCGCGGCGCGGGACCTCACTCGCCGCAATCCGCGCCACCCGCAGCAGGTAGCAGCCCTAGCTCCCGTGCCCATCCTCCGAATCGACCCCCAGTTCGCGCAGGCGCGCACGCACCTCGTCGGCACGGGGTGAACCCGATTCCACGTAAACGGCCAATGCTTGGAGCAGCGCGCTCTGCGCGCCCACCTGGTCGCCGAGCAACCGCCGGGTCTCCCCGAGGGCGTAAAGGGTTTCCGCCTCCCCGAAACGGTCGCCGCTCATCCTCCGCACCGCCAGCGCCTCTTCGTAAGTATCCGCGGCCTCCCCGTACCGGAGCATGGCCTGCAGGGTGGTACCCAGGTCGTGCAGTACGTTGCCCTCGGTGTGCGAGTCGATGCCATGACAAGCCGCGAGGGCATCCCGGTAGAGCCGTTCCGCCGCCGGGTAGTCACCGTGATCGAAGCGCGCACCGGCGAGGACATCTCGCAGCACAATGGCTTCGTTGCGCCGATCGCCGATCGCGCGCCAGATCGCGAGGGCCTGTTCGCCCAGCTCGCTGGCATAGTCGGGGCGGTCGAGCTCACGCGCGGCCTCCCCGAGGTTTCCCAGCGCCATGCCCTCGCCGATCCGGTCGCCGATCTGCCGGTTGATCCGCAGCGACTGCTCGTACGCCGACCGCGCCTCTTCGAAACGGCCGACCTCGACCAACGCGCCACCCAGACTGGTCAGGCACCACTGCTCGGCGAAGGCGTCTCCCGCCTCCCGCGCCGCGGTCACCGCAAGTTCACTGGTCGTCAGCCAATCGTCGTGGTGACGGCGGATCTTGTAGAAAGTCACCGCGGCCAGCGCCAGCCGCCACGCGACGTCCGGCATACCGTCCGTACCGGCGGCCCGTATCGCCGCGACCAGGTTGGCTCTCTCGCTGTCACACCACTTCAGAGCATTGTCGTAGTCGCCGAACTCGGTGGTCGGAGTGCCGGGGCCGGGCGGCTCGAGCGGCACATGCCGACGCAGCGGCGCCAGCAATCGGTCGGCGGCGTCCACGGTATGCGCGTACCAGTCGAGTTCCCGAGCCAGCGCAGCGTGACGCGCTCCGTCGGGCTCGTCTTCCGCGGCTCGCTCTGCCGCGTACTCCCGCAACAGGTCCAGCAATCGGTAACGATTGCGGGACAGGCGCTCCAGCACACTGAATGCCACGAGGGAGTCCAGGATTCGGCGGGCTCGATCCGCCGGAACACCCAGCAGCGCCGCCGCGGCCGTGGTGCTGAATTCATCGCCCGGATGCAAACCGAGAAGCCGGAATGCACGGCGGAGATCATGGGGCAGATTCCGGTAAGACCAGGAGAACACCATCCGTACCTCCGATGTCGGGTCACCGTCCACACCGGCCAGTGCGTCCAGCCGGTTCCGTTCGTTCGACAGCTCGGCCGCGAGCTCACCCAAGGTCATGCCGGACACGGCGGCGTGCTCCGCAGCGAGCTTCAGCGTCAGCGGCAGATGCCCGCACATCCGTGCGACCTTCGCCGCCGCGGCGCTGTCCTGCGAGCCGGTCGCGGTCCTCAGCAACGTCTCGGCGTGGGCCGGCATCAGTGGCCGTAACACCAGCCTGCTCGCATCGTCCCGTACCACCAGCCCGGACAACGGGCTTCGTGACGTGATCACGGTCGCGCAGCAAGGCGGCGGCAGCAGCGGCCGCACTTGTTCCGGAGTCAAGGCATTGTCGATGACCACCAGCACGCGCCGCCCATCGAGCAGCGCGCGGTAGCGCTGCGCCAGCCGTTCCACGTCCAGCTCCGGGTCCCCCTGCGCGGTGTCGTCGAGGGTCCGCACGAAACGATCCAGGGCCTCGTAGGCCGTCGATGCCGGCATCGCGCTGTACCCGTGCAGATCCAGATACAGTTGCCCGTCCGGGAACTCCGCGCGCAGCGCGTGCGCCACCCGGACCGCCAGCGTCGACTTTCCGACACCGGGCGGACCGCTGATGATGCCGATCGAGCGCGCGCACGTTCCGTCACCGCGCAGTAGTGCGGTCAGCCAGGCGCTGTCCTCGGCGCGATCGGTGAAACCCGATGCAGCGGCCGGTAATTGACGTGGGCGAGGTCTCGAAGCCGGCGCCACGACAGGGCCGCGCATCGCGTCGTCGAGCATCAGCTGGGCGATGGCTTGCGTCAGCGCGGCGTCCAGCTCACCCGGGTCGGCGACGCGGGCGATCGTCAGCCCGGAATCGAGCAGCCGAGCGTGGAACGCGAGCTGGCGGGCGTCGGCCGGCCTGGGTGAATCGTCCGCGACCAAGAACACCAGTCTGCGTTTGCCCGCCGCTGTGGCGGTGTCGAACTCGAGTTCGGTGTAAGAGCGTGACGGGTCATCGGGCACCGGCGAGCCGTAGTTGCTCCCGATGATCCCGACGTACAGATCGGCGAGACCGACCAGCTCCGCGCACACCTGGGCAGGTGGCCGGCCATCGGCGGCGAAGTACTTCATGTCCACCGGCGCATGCCGGAACCTTTTCACCGCTTCCTCGGCCGAGGTGATCCAGGAACGTCCACTCGGCTTGGACCGGAGATCACGAGTGTGACTCAAGAACACCCGCCACGGCCGTCCGACCGCTGTCACCTGTCAACGGTAACCCGCGGGACGCGGTCATCGCCCGGAAAAAGCTTCAGCGGACCGAAGCGGCCTGTGCTCCCGGGCATCGGGAGCACAGGCCGCGCTGGTGAAGACGCCTATCCCACGCCCAGATACGCCGACTTCACCGCGGGGTCGGTGAGCAATTCCGCGCCGCGGCCGGACTTGGTGACCTCACCGGTCTCCATGATGTAAGCGCGGTCGCTGCGGGCCAGCGCCTGCTGGGCGTTCTGCTCCACCAGCAGCACCGTGGTGCCCTGCTGGTTGATCTCGCCGATGATCCGGAAGATCTGCTGGATCACCATGGGCGCCAAACCCATCGACGGCTCGTCGAGCAACAGCAGCCGCGGACGCGCCATCAGTGCGCGGGCGATGGCCAGCATCTGCTGCTCACCGCCGGAGAGCGTGCCGCCGACCTGTTTGCGCCGCTCGAGCAATCGCGGGAAGAGCTCGAACACCCATTCCAGCGTCCGGTCGTACTCGCCCTTCCGCTTGAAACCTCGTCCGTAGCAGCCCATGTCGAGGTTCTCCTGCACCGTCATGCCGGGGAAGACACCCCGGCCCTCCGGAGCCTGGATCAACCCGTGCGTCACCCGCTCGTGCGCCTTCATCCGAGTGATGTCGCGGCCCTCGAACAGGATTCGGCCGCGGGTCAGCGGCAGCAGCCCGGACATCGCGCGCATGGTGGTCGTCTTGCCCGCGCCGTTGGCGCCGAGCAGGGTGACCAGCTCGCCCTCGGCGACGGTCAGCGAGATCCCGTGCAGCGCTCGGATCCTGCCGTAGTTGACGACCATGCCCTCCACTTCGAGCAGCGGAGCACCCGCGGCAGGAGGCTTGTCCGGCGCCTCGGTCACCGGTGGAGTGACCGCCGTCTCGGCGCCCGGCGCCGCCGCCGGTTCCGGACCAGACGGCGCGCTTTCGCCGCTCTCGCTGCCCTCCGGCACGGCGGGGTCGAATTCGCTCACCTCGGTATCCGGCACGCCGAGGTAGGCCGCGATCACCGCCGGGTTGTCGCGGATGTCCGCGGGCAATCCGTCGGCGATCTTGCGGCCGAACTCCAGCACCACGATTCGGTCGGTCACGCCCATGACCAGCCGCATGTCGTGCTCGATCAGCAGCACCGTGAACCCGTCGTCGCGGATCTTGCGAATCAGGTCCATGAGCGCGGACTTCTCGCTCGGATTGAATCCCGCCGCCGGCTCGTCCAGGCACAGCAGCTTCGGCTCCGTGGCCAGCGCGCGGGCGATCTCCAGGCGACGCTGGTCGCCGTAGGACAGGTTGCGTGCCTTCTCCACCGCGCGCGGAGCGATGCCGACGAACTCCAGCAGCGCCATGCCGCGCTCGATGGCGTCGCGTTCCTCGCGTCGATGCCGCGGCGTGCGGAACACCGCGCCGGGCACCGAGGTCTTGTGCCGTGCGTCGGTGCCCACCACGACGTTCTCCAGCGCCGTCATCTCGCCGAAGAGCCGCACGTTCTGGAACGTGCGCGCGATGCCGAGCCGGGTGATCGCGTTGCGTTTGGTCTTGGTCAGCGGCTTGCCGTCGAAGTACACCAGTCCGGAGGCGGGCTGGTAGATACCGGTGATCGCGTTGAAGCAGGTGGTCTTGCCCGCGCCGTTGGGGCCGATGAGACCGAGGATCTCGCCGCGGCGGATCTCGAAGCTCACCTGGTCCAGCGCGGTGAGACCGCCGAACTTCACCGTCAGGCCGTCGGTGCGCAGCAGCGGCTCACCCACCGCGGTCTCGATATCGCGGCGCGGCGCGACGACTTCCGCGACCGTCTCGGCGTCGGCGAGGTCCGGTATCACCTGGGTGACGTCGACCGTCCCCGCGGACTCGGCCTGCGGCTCGGCCGCGTAACCCGCGGCCATGTCCTCGTTGTCGAACAGCGCGTCACCCGCGCCCGGCCCGGTCATCGGCCCGCTCCGATCGGCTCGACCGCGGCCGGTCTGCGCACGGCCAGAACCACTTGCCTGCCGTAGGTGAGCAGTTTCTGCCGCACCGGGAACAGACCCTGCGGACGCAGAATCATCATCACCACCAACGCGATACCGAAGTACAGATATTTGAGGTCACCCAGCGACTGCGCGCCGCCCTTGCGGAACAGCAGCACGCTGCCGAGCAGCAGCAGCGCCAGCACGCCGGTCGTGACCATGCCGGTGATCACGCCGCGCCGCTGCCAGGTGCCCAACCGACCGGCCCACAGCCGCCAGAAGACGATCAACGCGACGAACACCGCCACGTCGATCGCCAGCAGCACGTACCCGGTCGTCTCGTTGCTCACCAGGTTCACCGACTGCAACCGCGCGGGCAGATAGGCGATGACGAACGCGCCGAAGATCACTCCGAGCTTGTTGCCCTGACCGCCGATGACCACCGCGCACAGGAACAGCATCGAGTTGATGATGTTGAAGCCGGTGGGGTTGATGAACTGCACCTGCCCGGCGTAGATCGCGCCGGACATGCCGCCCACCGCGGCCCCGATCATGAACGCCCACAGCTTGAACTTGAACGTCGGCACGCCCATGATCTCGGCCGCGTCCTCATCCTCGCGGATGGCCACCCAGGCGCGGCCGACCCGGCTGCGCTCCAGGTTGCCGACCATCAGCAGCACGATGACCACCAGCACCATGCCGAACCAGTACCAGTAGGTGCCGTAGCTGGCGCGGTCGAGCAGGTTCGCGCTGTCGGGGTCGCCGCTGTTGCCGCCGGAGAAGACGCCCTCCGGCTTGCTCTCGGATTCGCCCACGTGCGGGTAGGCCACACCCGACAGGCCGAGGCTGCCGTTGGTGATCTCGGTGAGGTTCTCCGCGAGGAGCCGGACGATCTCACCGAATCCGAGCGTCACGATCGCCAGGTAGTCGCCGCGCAGACGCAGTGTGGGTGAACCGAGGATCAGGCCGGAGACCGCGGTCACCGCGACGGCGATCGGCAGACAGGCCAGCCACGCCCACTCCGGATCCAACCAGCCGCCGTCGGTCTGGTTCCACGGACTGTTCGGGCTGGTGAGCAGTCCGACGGTGTAGGCGCCGACCGCGTAGAAACCGACGTAGCCGAGGTCGAGCAGACCCGCCTGCCCGACCACCACGTTGAGGCCGATGGCCAGCAGCGCGTACATCGCCACCTGCGCCATCACCAGGCCGAAGTTGTAGGAGGGCGTGTTCAGCAGTGGCGGAGGAAACAGCGGCAGCAACGCCAGCAGGATGAGAATCGGGACGCCGACGCCCCACTGCGCGGGCCTGCTCAGACCGTCCCACCAGGTGCGGATCGCATCGCCGAGGCCGCGGCGCGCGGTGTCCGGCGACGCCGTCTTGGTCGTGTCGGTCATGCGCGCGCCCTTCCGAGACTCTCGCCGAGGATGCCGGTCGGGCGAACCATCAGCACAATAACCAGCACCACGAACGCGACCACATCACGCCACTCGGTGCCGAACAGGATCTGGCCGTACTGCTCCACCACGCCGAGCAGCAGGCCGCCGAGCAGCGCGCCCCGCAGATTGCCGATGCCGCCGAGTACCGCAGCGCTGAACGCCTTGATACCGAGGACGAATCCGCCGGAGTAGATGATCCCGTTGGGAATCTTCAGCGTGAACAGCATCGCCGCCGCGCCCGCGAGCACACCGCCGATGAGGAAGGTCAGCATGATGACCCGCTCGCGTGACACGCCCATCAGCGTCGCGGTGTCGGGGTCCTGGGCCACCGCGCGGATGCCACGGCCGAATTTGGTCCGGTTGATCAGCACCTCGGTGGCGATCGCCAGCACCACCGCCGCCGACACGATCAGCAGCATGATGTTGGTGACGTCCGCGCCGCCGAAGCTGAACTGCACGGTGGGCTCGACCAGGCGGATCGGCTGCTGCGCGTTGGTGCCACCGAGATCGGGGCGGATCTTCGGCAGCACGAAGTGCACCAATTCCTGCAGCACGAACGACATGCCGATCGCCGTGATCAGGAAGGCCAGCGGTTTCGCGCCCCGTTTGCGCAGGGGTCGGTAGGCCACCCGCTCCAATCCGACAGCCGCGCCACCGGATACCGCCATGCCCACGACCATCGCCAAACCCAGATAGACGACGGTGAGCACCACGCCCTGGGTGTACACATCCGCGCTGGCGACGAATCCGAAGATCATCAACCCGATCAATTGCCCGAACAACCCGAGCATGAAGATTTCCGAATGGGCGAAATTGATCAGCCGCAATACGCCGTAGACCAAGGTGTAGCCCACCGCCACCAAAGCATAGATGGCGCCGTAGGTCACGCCGTCGACGGTCAGTCGCCAGAAACTATCGACCAACCCCTCGTAGTTGAAGTCGATCGAACCGGCCGTGAGTTGTATCCCACCGGCCAATAACGTTTGTTTCATTTATTTCTGCCCTCATCCTTTCGCCCACCGAACAACGGCACGTATGGGGATCCGGCCGAATCCCCATACGTGCCGTGCGCCCGGAATCCGGAGCTACTTGACCTCGTACACCCAGATCAGCGCGTTCGACAGCTCGCCGTTGGGATCCCACTTGTACTGACGCGCGAGGCCGGCACCGTCGTACGTCCGTACATGGTCGAGCAGATCCGGGCGGGTCACCTTGCCGCCGTCGATGCCCTTGGCCAGGATCGTGGTGAGGTCGTACGCCTCGACCGAGTAGACACCGGGCGCCTGACCGTTGAGCGCCTCGTAGTCCTTGGCGAACTGCTCCGGGGCGGGACCGCACGGGCACGACAGCTTCGCGCCCTTGGCGGCGCTGCCCGCCTGGGTGACGAACTGCGGGTCGTTGGTGCCGTCGGCGGAGACGAAGACCGCGTTCACGCCACCGGACTTCAACTGCTGGGCCAGCGGCGCGCCCTCGGAGTAGTAGCCGGAGTAGAAGATGGCGTCCGGATTCGCGGCCGCCACCTTGGTGACCGTCGCGGAGAAGTCCTTGTCGCCCTTCTTGATGCTGGCCGCGCACGCCGGGTCCGCGGCGGCGCCGAGACCGTCGGTGATCGACTTCGCCAGACCCGTGCCGTAGTCGGTGTTGTCCTGGATGACGCAGACCTTCTTGTAGCCCGCGGTGTTGACCAGGTACTTCGCAACCGACGGGCCCTGCACGTCGTCGTTGGCCAGACCGCGGAAGAAGGTGGTCCAGCCGTTCTGGGTCAGCGTCGCGTTGGTCGCCGAAGAGGTGACCGAGACCAGCCCGGCGTCGCTGAGGATCTTGCCGGTCGCCTTCGTCTCCCCGGAGAACGCGGGACCGACCAGGCCGATGATCGACCGATCGTTGACGATCTGCGGGATCACCTGGGTGGCCTTCTGGGGGTCACCCTCGGTGTCGAACTGCTTGAGCTCGATCTTGCAACCGGGGTTGGCCTTGTTGTGCTTGTCGAGCGCGAGCTTGACGCCGTTGACGATGTTGATGCCCAGCGCGGCGTCCGGACCGGTCAGCGCGCCCGCCATCGCGATGGCCGTGCCCGGCGCGCAGGTCGCCTTGCCGTCGCCCGCGGGATCGGCCGCCGCGGACGCGTCCGCCTTCGGCACCTCCTTGCCCTGCTGGTCGACCTGCAAGACCGGCTGGATGGACAAGCCGCCCGCGCCGTTGGTGCCCGAGGAATCCGAACCGCTGCTGGTGGATTTGTCGCTACAACCGGTCAGCACCAGCGCGGCGGCGGCGCCGACGGCCAGGACACCGAGCGTCGAGCGACTGCGCCATGTCGAACTAAGCACGTTTCACCTCATCTAAGTTCTGTGCTCCCCCGGGTTCACCGAGGAGGCCGACCATGTCAGCCCGGTCAGAACATAGCGTCGGTACGTTAGTTCCGCATCACATTCGGATCATGCGCGCGACATCGTTTCGAATTCTTGTTCACGATCACGTTTCGTCTGCGTAAATTTTCGCGCGGGCCCCGTCACTTCGGCGTCAGGTTCTCCAACACGACCTCCGCGACCGCCTTCATCGTCGTGCGACGATCCATTGCGGTGCGTTGAATCCACTTGAACGCCTGCGGCTCCGAAAGGCCCTGCGTCTGCATCAGAACACCCTTGGCGCGCTCGACCAGCTTGCGCGTCTCCAGCCGGTCGGCCAGATTCGCGACCTCGCTCTCCAGCGCGGTGATCTCGTGGAAACGGCTGGCCGCCAATTCGATGGCGGGCACCAGATCCGATTTCGTGAACGGCTTCACCAGGTAGGCCATCGCCCCCGCGTCACGCGCCCGCTCCACCAGATCGCGCTGGCTGAACGCGGTCAGGATAACCACGGGTGCAACACGTTTCGAGGCGATCTCGGCCGCCGCGTCGATCCCGTCGCGGCGCGGCATCTTCACGTCCATGATCACCAGATCCGGCCGGTGCTCGACCGCGAGATCCACTGCCTGCTGGCCGTCACCCGCCTCACCCACCACCTGATAGCCCTCTTCGGTCAGCATCTCGACCAGATCCATGCGAATGAGCGCTTCGTCTTCGGCGACGACGACCCGCTTCGCCCCGGCGTCCCGCTTGGTGCCGGCGCCCCCAGCTGCTGTGCTCATAGGTAGACCCCTCTGGTTCCGATGCCCTGTCCCGACCGAACCGAAAGAAAGCCGGGATCGCACGGGGCGACCTTCGGCCTCATCGGGGCTGTCGAGTGATGTAAAGAGTACCTTTCACTTCGGCATAGAACGCATATACCCTGCGCAAACCGTGTGGTCGCGCCGCAGAGACCAACCCATTCGCGTTCCAGCCACCCGACCCGCTATAGTTGCCACCCGGTGCGCCGGGTTGGCGGAACTGGCAGACGCGACGGTCTCAAAAACCGTTGTCCGAAAGGACGTGTGGGTTCGAGTCCCACACTCGGCACTCGCTTCTGGGCGTCCCCTGCTCGCGGAGAGCGCTTGCGGGGGGCGCTCGTCATTTCTTCCGGGGGTGCAACCCCCAGGCCCCGCTCGGCGGGGCTTCGCCCCCCGAACCCCCGAGGTGTGGTTGCGTTGCGGGGAGAGCGCTTACGTGGGGCGCTCATCGCTTCTTCTGTGGGCAACCGTGAGGGCCCTCGGAGGGGCTTCGCACCCGACCCCCGAGGTATGTGGTTGCGTTGCGCGGAGAGCGCTTGCGCGGGGCGCTCATCGCTTCTTCTGAGGTGCAACCCCCAGGCCCCGCTCGGGCGGGGCTTCGCCCCCCGAAACCCCTGAGGTGGGTAGTTGCGTTGGCAGGGGAACGTGGCGTTTGACAGTTGAGGCGCTGCCTCTGCCTCTCTGGTGTAGTCCCCCCGGCTTCGGAGCGGAAGCCCACCTTCAGTGCCGACGAATGGGGGGCGCCGGTTGGGAATGGTGGCGTTCGGGATGAGCACTCGCGAAGTGTCCCGTCTTCCCCTTCTGTGCTGGCGGATGGTGCTCGTGGCCGGTCGAGAGGTGATGTCGGGGTATGAGGGGTGGGTTACCCGTGACGGCATCGCTGACATGGTCTCGGCGGTCGGCGCGTACGGTTCGCGTCCGGCGTCGCCTCGCGCGGTCACCGGCTCTGCACCGCGATCGCATCCAGGGCAGAGCCGGCGAGGGTCCAGCCCCGCGTTCGCGAATCCCCTTACCGAAGCGGCGAATACGAGGCGGGTGCGCATCGCCGTCATATTACGAAGCAATCACAAGGCAGCGTTTGAATGCGTGCGGTCAGGGGTAAAGGCATGAGGGGAGTCGAACCGTTGCACCTCCCGCAGTGACGTACGTCGCAGGCAGGCAGGCGAAAGCGGTGTGCTTCGTGTACAGCGCGCTACGAGCAGATGAATATGTTGTTCCCACATGTGGGACTAACGACTCGAGCCCTTCTGGTATCCTCCGCGCCGTTTATCGTGGTCTGTATGCACGTCTTGTTCGTCTGCAACGGCAACGTTTGTCGTTCGGTGATCGCCGAGCGGCTCACGCGCGCCCTCGCGGTCGAATACGATCTTCCCTACCTCACCGCCGAGAGCGCGGGAACGCGTGCGCTCGTGGGATTTCCGGTCGAGCCGCTGGCCGCGCAAACCATCGCCGGGCTCGGCGCCGATCCCGGCAGCTTCCGGGCACGGCGCCTGAAGCCCGAGATGATCGACAAGGCCGACCTGGTGCTCACGATGACCGAGCAGATCCGCGACCAAGTCGTCGACATGGCGTTCGGCGCCGGGTCACGCACCTTCACCCTGCTGGAAGCCCACCGGATCGCCCGCGTCACCGGCGCGCGCACGGTCGCAGAATTGCACCGGGCACGCAACGACCTGTCGCTGGTCGGCCGAGAGAACATCGCCGACCCGGTCGGGCTGTCCGCTCAGGCGTTCTGCGAGGTCGGCGACCGTATCGCCGAGGCGCTCGTGCCGCTGCTGCTGGCGCTCGCCCCGCACGAACAGCCGCGCTGGCCGCACGACGAACGCCGTGGACTGGTGATCCGCCCCGGCGGCGCGCCCGCACCGCTGGCGACCTTCCTCGCCGCCCAACGCACCCAGTGATCACCGGAGCCGACCGCGCGCGGTAGGGCGCCGGGATTCACCGCGTATCAACCTGTTATCACCCGGCTGTGTCCTTTTCCGCACCGGACGCATTAAACTCCCGCCGGACAACACTCTCCGCCGTTGCTGGTTCGACACAGGACAGGAAGAAGACATGCCGAAACGCATTTCGGATGTTTCGCTCCATGTTTATGTGACACCGGAAACCCTCGAACGCGTCGTCGACACCGTGCGTGCGGTGGTCGACGACCACCTCACCGACCGTGACGTGTTCGCCTGGCGTTTCACCTTGCCGGTCGACATCGATGACCCCGCCCACACGGCGCTCGCAGGCCGCTGCCCCGCGGCTGTGCCCGGCGCACTCGCGGACGACCGCGGCACCTACGAGATCGCGCTCAGCTTGGTCGGCGCACCCGACCAGCTGACCGGCGACCACATGGCCGCGCTGGAACGGCAATTGCTGCATGCGATCTCGGGGCTCGCGCGAACCGAGCCGGGAGACGAGATCCCGGTCTCGATTCGCGCATCGCAGCGCACCGACGTCGATCTCGACATCGATCGCGACCTCGAACTGCTATAACCCTAACGCCGCGAGGGGAAGTGGCGGATGAGTCCCTCTTGCACCGTGGTGGCGAGCAGATCGCCGCTGCGGGAGTAGAAGCGCCCGGTCGCCAGCCCACGGGATCCCGCGGCCACCGGTGACTCGGTGCAGTACAGCGCCCACTCGTCGAAACGGAACGGGCGGTGGAACCAGATCGAGTGGTTGACCGTGGCCGCGATGATGCGGTCCAGACCCCACGACAGCCCGTGGGTGGTGATGATCGAGTCCAGCACCGTGGTGTCGGACGAATAACCCAGCGTCGCCACGTGGATCAGCGGATCGTCGGGCAGCTTGCCGTCCGCGCGCATCCACACGCGGTTGTGGTTGAGCCGCTCCCCGGTGCCCTTCAGGATCCACGCCGGGTCGTTGGTGTAGCGCATGTCGATCGGATGCGGCGCCTTGACGAACATCTCCAGCTTGTCCTCCAAGCCTTCGAAGCTCTCCTCCACCCGCGGCAGCGTCTCCGGGTCCGGTACCTCCGGCTGGGCGTGCGCGTGCTCGAGTCCCGTGCCCCAATCCTGGAACGCGGCGAGCATGACGAACAGCTCCTGGCCGTCCTGGCTGGCGGTGACCGTGCGATTGGCGAAGGCGCGGCCGTCGCGATGGCGGTCCACCCGGTACTCGATCGGCTTCTTCACGTCGCCGCCGCGCACGAAATGCGCGTTGACGGCGTGCACCGGGCGGTCACCGACCGTGCGGCCCGCCGCGATGATCGCCTGCGAGACGAGCTGACCGCCGAAGGTCCGGCTCCACACCTTCTCCGGATGCTGGCCGACGAACACGTCCTCGTCCATCTGTTCGAGATCGAGCAGACCCAGCAGCACATCCAGGTCGGAGCGCGGCGCGTGCGGGTCCGCGATGTCGACGGGGCTGCTCAGGGAAGCACTCACTAATGGTCCTCCTCACCGATTCGGTGAACGTGGATCAGGTTGGTGGACCCGACGGTACCGGGCGGCGACCCGGCCACGATGACAACCAGGTCCCCCTTCTGGTATCGCTCCATCGACAGAAGTGCTACATCCACCTGGTGGATCATCGCGTCGGTGCTGTCGACGGTCGGCACGATGAAGGTCTCGGTGCCCCAGGTCAGCGCCAGCTGGCTGCGCACCTCCGGCAGCGGCGTGAACGCCAGCAGCGGCAGCGGAGTGTGCAGCCGCGCCAGGCGGCGCACCGTGTCGCCCGACTGGGTGAACGCGACCAGCGCCTTGGCGTTGAGCCGCTCGCCGATATCGCGGGCCGCGTAAGAGATCACACCCCGCTTGGTGCGCGGCACGTGGGTCAGCGGCGGCACCCGGGTCGACTCGGTCTCCACCGCGTGCACGATGCGCGCCATCGTGCGCACCGTTTCGATCGGGTACTTGCCCACCGAGGTCTCGCCCGACAGCATCACCGCGTCGGCGCCGTCGAGCACCGCGTTCGCCACGTCCGATGCCTCGGCGCGGGTGGGGCGGGAGTTTTCGATCATCGATTCCAGCATCTGCGTGGCGACGATGACCGGCTTGGCGTTTTCGCGCGCCATCTGGATGGCGCGCTTCTGCACGATCGGCACCTGCTCGAGCGGCAGCTCGACACCGAGGTCGCCGCGCGCGACCATCACCGCGTCGAAGGCCAGGACCACGGCCTCCAGGTTGTCGATCGCCTCCGGCTTCTCCAGCTTGCCGATCACCGGCACCCGGCGGCCCACCCGGTCCATCACATCGTGCACCAGCTCGACATCGGACGGGGACCGCACGAACGACAGCGCGATGAAGTCCACGCCTAGCTTCAGCGCGAATTCCAGGTCCTCGATGTCCTTCTCGGACAGCGCGGGCACCGACACGTCCATGCCCGGCAGCGAGACGCCCTTGTTGTTGGAGACCGGACCGCCCTCGGTGACCCGGCAGACCACGTCGTTGCCCTCGACGCGGGTGACGATGAGGCCGACCTTGCCGTCGTCGACCAGCAGGCGATCGCCTGCCTTGGCGTCCTGCGCCAGTTCCTTGTAGGTGGTGGACACGCGATCGTGGGTCCCGTCGATGTCGTCGACGGTGATGCGGACCTCTTCACCCGTCGCCCAGACGGTTCTGCCTTCCAGGAAGCGGCCGAGGCGGATCTTGGGACCCTGCAGGTCGGCCAGAATGCCGACCGCCCGGCCGAGGTGGTCGGAGGCCTGACGCACCTTCTTGTAGTTCTCGGCATGGTCGGAGTGCTCACCGTGGCTGAAGTTCAGCCGAGCTACGTCCATACCGCTCTCGACGAGTTCGCGGATACGGTCCTCGGTGGCAGTGGCCGGTCCGAGCGTGCACACAATCTTCGTCCGTCGCATCACGGGTAGAGCCTAGTCCCGCTCGGTGCACAGGTCCCGCCCTGGCCACGGTGAAACCTTGGTGAAAAATATGAACTACGCCTCGTAGCCGGCACAAACGGATACTCATCGTGCGACATGGCGCGCCAGCCGGGTCTCCAGCCGAGTCTGCCCGAACCCGAGGATCAGGCAGATCACCCAGTAGTACAACGCCGCGACCCCGTAGAGCGCGAAGAAATCGAAGGTGGGCGCGGCCGCGAGCTGGGCGACGCGCAGCAACTCGGTCACCAGGATGGTCGAGGCCAGCGAGGTGTCCTTCACCAGGGAGATCAGCGTATTGGACAACGGCGGCACGGCGATCCGCGCGGCCTGCGGCAGGATGATCAGCCGCAGCATCATCGGATACGACATGCCGAGCGCCTGCGCCGCCTCCCACTGACCCGCCGCGACGCTGAGAATGGCAGCGCGCACCACTTCGGCCGCGTAGCCGCCGACGTTGAGGCTGAACGCGATCACGGCGGCGGGAAACGGGTCGATCACGATCTCGAACTGCGGCAGCGCGTAGAACACGATGAACAACTGCACCAGCAGCGGGGTGCCGCGAATGATCGAGATGTAGCAGCGGGCCGCCGCCGACAGCGGCCACACCGGCGACATCCTGGCCAGCGCGACGAACAGCGCGATCACCAGGCCGATGGCGAAACTGATCGCCGTGAGCGGCAGCGTCTTGGTGACGGTGGCCTGCAGCATCGGCCACAGGTTGTGCCAGATGAGATCCCGGGTGGCGGCGTCCATGAAGGTGGTCGGCTACTGGCTGACGTCGGTCCCGAAGTACTTCTCGGAGATCTTCGCCAGGGTGCCGTCGGCGCGCAGCTGGTTCAGCGCGTTGTCCACGTCGGTGATCAGCGCGTCGCCTTTACGCGCGGCGAAGGCCTGCTTGCTCACCGACCCGGTCCGGCCCGCGACCTTCACGCTCGTGTCACCGGTCTTCTCGGTGTATTCCGCGACGGCGAGGTTGTCGTTGACGGTCGCGTCCACACGGCCGTTCTTCAACAGCTGGACGGCCTGCACGAAGCCCTCCACGGCCTCGACCTTCGCGCCCGCCTCGGTGGCGACCTTGCTCCAATTGCTGGTGGCCGACTGCGCGCAGGTCTTGCCGTCGAGATCGGCGAGTGCGGTGATGGTGTTGTCACCGGCTCGGGTGACGATCACGCCCGCCGATGTGGTGTACGGCGCCGACAACGCGTACTTGCCCGTGCGCTCGTCGTTCACGGTCACCTGATTGGCCACCAAGTCGAAACGCTTGGACTCCAGGCCCGCGAAGATGGCGTCCCACGGCGTCTGCACGAACTCGACCTTCTTGCCGAGCTTGTCGCCGACCGCCTGGATAACCTCCACATCGTAGCCGGTGAGCTTGCCGTCGGAACCCTGGAAGCTGAACGGCGAGTAGGTGCCCTCCGTTCCGACCTTCAGCACATTAGGGTCACTGCCGCCGCACGCGGTCAGTCCGGTGGCGGCGACGACGGCGAGCATGGCGGCGGCGAACAGCTTACGGCGCACGGGATCCCTCTCTTCGGTGCGTGGAGCTCCACACACGGCACGCGAATCCGAGCCATGCTACGCCCGGAGCTACCCGAGCGACAGTATCGCGATCGTCGTGCGCGAAAGAGTTGCGCTCCGTGGTCCCGGCCCGGTGCCCGCCGGCAGAAGAACGCGTCGCGCCCTCCTGTCGGCCGGCATCGATACCGTCGCCGTCAGTCGCGCAGCGGGCGGCCTTGCGAATCCGGCACCTTGCCGACCAAGATCATGATGCCGTCGATGAGGCCCCAGATACTGCCGAGGCCGCAGGTCACGATGGTGACCGCCAGCTGGGCGACGCCCAGGCCGGTGTAGCCGAGGTAGAAGCGGCCGACGCCGAAACCGCCGAGGAAGATCTGCAGCAGACCCGCGATCAGCTTCTGCTTGTCCGACAGCGGTACGCCGAACGGGTCGCGGCCCCAGGGCGCTTCCGGGTCGTTCGGGTTGTAGCCCTGCGGACCACCCGGGTACGGGGCCGGTGGGTAGCCACCCGGCTGCTGACCATAGGGGTCAACGGGCTGGCCGTACTGGGGCTGACCGTACGGGTCCGACGGCGGGTTGTACTGCGGCTGACTCTGCGCCTCGAGCGGCTTGGTCAGATCCGGGCCGGTGCCGGGCGGGCCGTACTGCGGGCCCCCGGAACCCGGATTCTGCTGGTAAGGGTCGGTCACTCATGTCCTCCTCATTAGTGCGGGCACCCTCTTGTCGGCCCCCGGCCTTGCTGGATCGCCGAACTGCCGCTCGCGACGATCACGAGTCATTGTCACCGGGATCGACCGGGTTGTCGCCCCGGGATGGTTCGGTCCCGCGAATAGTTATCGCGGCGGGTCGCCTGATCGTTGCCGCGAACGAGAATTCGCTGTCGGCGGCGACGGATCCGACCCAGGCACGCACCGAACGATCAGCTGTTGTCCGAGGCCGACTTCTCCGAGGCCGACTTCTCCGAATCCACCTTCTTCGGCGCGGTTTCGGTGGACTCGGTTCCGGCCCCGGCAGCCTCTGCCTCGGATTGCCCGCCTGATTCGGTCGCGCCGGACTCGGCATCGGACACCGCGCTCTCGGACGCGGCGGCATCGGTCTCGGACGCGGCAGCATCGGTCTCGAACGCGGCAGCGTCCGGGGACTTCTCGGCCGACGCCGCTCCCGCGGCACGCAGCGCACGGATCTGCCACGGCCACGGACGCGGGCTCGCGCCGGGCTGCAACTGCTCGGGCGTCTCTCGGCCCTTCGTCGCGAAGACGAAGTAGGCGATCGCGCCCAGGAACACGACGGCGGAGGTGAACGAGTTGATCCGGATACCCGCGATCTTCGTCGCCTCGTCGGCGCGCATCAGCTCGATGAAGAACCGGCCGAAGCAGTAACCCGCGACATACAGCGCGAACAGCCGCCCGTGGCCGATCCGGAAACGCTTGTCCACCAACACCAGCAGCACGACGACGAGCACGTTCCACAGCAGCTCGTACAGGAAGGTGGGGTGCACGATCTTCTCGACCACGCCGGTGGAGACGCCGTTCATCATGTCGAGCCGGCCGTCGTCGCCCACCCGCCGGTAGATCTCCAGGCCCCACGGCAGGTCGGTCTCGCGTCCGTAGAGTTCTTGGTTGAAGTAGTTGCCGAGCCTGCCGATGGCCTGCGCCAGCAGGATCGGCGGGGCGACCGCGTCGCCCAAGGCGGGCAACGGGATCCGGTACACCCGGCAGCCGATCCAGGCGCCGACGCCACCCAGCAGCACCGCGCCCCAGATACCGAGCCCGCCTTGGTAGATCTTCAGCGCGTCGACCGGATTCCCGTCCGCGCCGAAGTACTTCTGCCAGTCGGTGGCCACGTGGTAGAGCCTGCCGCCGACCAGACCGAACGGCACCGCGAACATCGCGACGTCCAGGATCGCACCGGGCTG
The DNA here is from genome assembly GCF_009829295.1 of Nocardia sp. CY15. Taxonomy (NCBI): domain Bacteria; kingdom Bacillati; phylum Actinomycetota; class Actinomycetes; order Mycobacteriales; family Nocardiaceae; genus Nocardia; species Nocardia sp. CY15. The sequence continues at coordinate 78,096 of NZ_VUOT01000008.1, read as the reverse complement.
CCCGCCGCGAGCGCGCCAACGCCGTTCGCCCCACCAGATCGCGACGACGATGCCGAGGATGATGCACAGGGCGTAGGCCCGCAGCGGGAACGGCCCGATCTGCCACACGCCCTGCGCGGGGCTGGGGAGGTAGGCCAGCACGGCGCCGCTGACGCCGCCGTCGGCCAGGACACTGTCTGCGAGGACTCGTAACGTCACGGGGCAACCGTAGCGGAGAGTCTCAGCCGACTCGCCACCAACGCACCGCCCCCGCCGTGGCCGGGCACGCCCATGCCGCGCGCGACGCTCCCACCGCCGTGAGAGCTATCGCCTTCTCGGGTCATCGGGGGGCCAAGGGCGCGCGGTGCAGCACACGACGAGGCCACTCACGCATAGCGGCAGACGGTCCGGGAGCGGTACGCGAGTTCGTTCGTCCGCCGTCGCGGAGGACGCGGTTTCGCCACCGGCGGGTGGCTACGACGCGACGGTCGCCGACCGCACCCCTCGAGCCAGTTCCGCGGTGAGTGCCCGCACCGCGTCCAGTCCGCGGCCCGCCGCACTCACCAACGCCGAACCGACGATGACACCGTCGGCGTAGGAGGCGATCTCGGCGGCCTGCTCGCCCGAGCGAACACCGAGGCCGACGCCGATCGGGATGTCGGAGTGGGACCGGATGCGGGCGCACAGCGCGGGCGCTGCCGAGGACACCGCGTCGCGCGCGCCGGTGACGCCCATGGTCGAGGCCGCGTACACGAAACCGCGGCTGGCCTCGAGCGTCTTCACCAGGCGCTCCTCGGTGGACGACGGCGCGACCAGGAAGATGCGGTCCAGATTGTGCGTGGACGAGGCGACGAACCAGTCGTCGGCCTCCTCCGGGATCAGGTTCGGGGTGATGATGCCCGCGCCGCCCGCGGCGGCCAGATCCCGCGCGAAGCTGTCGACGCCGTACTTGAGTACGGGATTCCAGTAGCTCATCACGACGGCCTTGCCGCCCGCGCCGGTGATCGCCTCGACCACGGTGAACACGTCGCGCACCCGCACGCCGCCGCGCAACGCCTGCTCGGCCGCGGCCTGGATGGTCGGGCCGTCCATCACCGGATCGGAGTAGGCGACGCCGACCTCGATGATGTCGCATCCGGCCTCGACCATCGTGCGCACGACCTCGATGGAGCCGGCCAGGTCCGGGTAGCCCGCGGGCAGGTAACCGATCAGCGCCGCCCTGCCCTCGGCGCGGCAGGCGGCGAAGGTGTTGGCCAGGCGGGATTGCTGGCTCACTGGTCGGCCTCCTGCGGCTCGTTCTCGGCGCCGAACAGCCCGAACCACCGCGCTGCCGTATCCATGTCCTTGTCGCCCCGGCCCGAGAGGTTCACCAGGATGACCGCGCCCGGGCCGAGTTCCTTGCCCAGTTGCAGCGCGCCCGCCACCGCGTGCGCCGACTCGATCGCGGGGATGATGCCCTCGCTGCGGCTGAGCAGCAGCAGCGCGTCCATCGCCTCGCTGTCGGTGACCGGCCGGTACTCGGCACGGCCGATGTCCTTGAGATAGGCGTGCTCGGGGCCGACGCCCGGGTAGTCCAGGCCCGCCGAGATCGAATGCGACTCGATGGTCTGGCCGTCCTCGTCCTGCAGCAGGTAGGAGTAGGCGCCCTGGAACGCGCCCGGTGTCCCGCCGGTGAACGTGGCCGCGTGCCGCCCGGTGTCGACACCGTCACCGGCCGCCTCGTAGCCGATCAGCCGCACGTCGGCGTCGTCGAGAAACGCGTGAAAGATGCCGATGGCGTTGGAACCGCCGCCGACACAGGCGACGACCGCGTCGGGCAACCCGCCGGTCGAGGCCTGGACCTGGGCGCGGGCCTCCATGCCGACGATGCGCTGGAAATCGCGCACCAGCATCGGGAACGGATGCGGACCCGCCGCGGTGCCGAAGCAGTAGTAGGTGTCGTCGGCGTTGGTCACCCAGTCGCGCAGCGCCTCGTTGATGGCGTCCTTGAGAGTCTGCGAACCCGACGTCACCGAGATCACCTCCGCGCCGAGCAGGCGCATGCGCGCCACGTTCAACGCCTGGCGCGCCGTGTCGACCGCGCCCATGTAGACGACGCAGTCCAGCCCGAGCAGGGCGCAGGCGGTCGCTGTCGCGACGCCGTGCTGGCCCGCGCCGGTCTCGGCGATCACCCTGGTCTTGCCCATCCGCTTGGCGAGCAATGCCTGACCGAGCACGTTGTTGATCTTGTGCGATCCGGTGTGGTTCAAGTCTTCGCGCTTGAGCAGGATGCGGGCGCCGCCCGCGTGCTCCGACAGCCGCGTGCACTCGAACACCGGCGACGGACGGCCGGTGTAGTCGCGCTGGAGCCGGTCGAGCTCGTTGAGGAAGGACTCGTCGAGCCGTGACTTCTCGTACTCGGCGGTGACCTCCTCGATCACGGCCATCAGCGCCTCGGGGACGTGCCTGCCGCCGTAGACGCCGAAGTGCCCGCCCGCGTCCGGCTCGTGGCCGCTGCGCTGGGCGATGCCGTCACTGGCCCGGGGTAGTGCCGTCACGCCCGTCACCGGCCCCGCCGCGCGGGCTTCGGGCAGGACGGGTGGGTACCCGCGGTCACCAGCTCCGAGACCGCCGCACGGGGGTCGCCACTGGTCACAAGTCCCTCGCCGACGAGGACGGCGTCCGCGCCCGCACCCGCGTAGGCCAGCAGGTCGGCGGTGCCGCGGATGCCCGACTCGGCGATCCGGATGACCTCGGTGGGCAGTCCGGGCGCGATCCGAGCGAAGACGTCGCGGTCGACCTCGAGCGTCTTGAGGTTGCGGGCGTTCACGCCGATCACCGACGCGCCCGCCTCCAGCGCGCGGTCGGCCTCCTCCTCGGTGTGCACCTCGACCAGCGCGGTCATTCCCAGCGACTCGGTGCGATCGATGAGGGAGGACAGGACGTCCTGTTCCAGCGCCGCGACGATCAGCAGGATGACATCCGCGCCGTGCGCGCGCGCCTCGTGGATCTGGTACGGGCCGACGACGAAGTCCTTGCGCAGGATCGGGATGTTCACCGTGGCGCGGACCGCGTCCAGGTCGTCCAGCGACCCGTTGAAGCGGCGGCCCTCGGTGAGCACGCTGATGATCCGGGCTCCGCCGTCCTCGTAGGCCTTGGCCAGGCTCGCGGGGTCCGGGATGTCCGCCAGCTCGCCCTTGGACGGACTTGCCCGCTTGACCTCGGCGATCACGCCGATGCCGTCCTCGAGCAGCGCGGCGCGGGCGTCCAGCGGCGCGGGCGCCGCCGCGGCGGCCGCCTTGACCGCCTGGAAGTCGAGAAGGGCTTCCCGAGCGGCCACATCCGCGCGGACCCCGTCGAGAATCGAGTCGAGTACCGTCATCTGGCTCGAATCCTTTCTGGGGAGACGGACTTGCTACCTGAGAATCCCCCCAGGCGCTGTCTCACCGATGCTGACAAAGAATAAATGGACCTACCGGGCGCGTACGCGCCGGGGCTCGGGTTGAACCACGCGGAAGGGCTCGGCGCAAGGTGGCAGCCGCCACACCCGGCGCGCGGGGACAGCTCAGCGGCCACGTCGGCCCACCTCTCCGTGGTCCGGATTCTCCGGAGGCGGCTGCCCGCCGGAAGGTTCCTCGGTCGGGTCGGTGCCCGCGTCCAGCGCGTCCCACAGCACGCGCTCGGACAGCTGCGCTGAGGGTCGCTCGTCCGGGGACTGCGTGCGCCGCTGCGTGACCTCCGCCGTCGCGGCGGCGCGCCGGAAGACCGGGTTGTCGTACTTGCCGGACAGCCGTGCCGCCTCGGCGGGCATACGCGCCAACAGCGCGCCCGCGCCGAACGCGGCGATCGCGCCGAGCAGCGCCAGCACGGCCGGAAACGCCGACGTGGTCGCCTCCTCCACCTGTGCCCGTGCCGGGAGCTCGGCGAGTTTCGCGGCCCGCTCGGCGAGCTTGCCGGAGTCGGTCAGCAGCGCGAACGCGGGCACCGCGGCCACCGCCGCGACCAACGCGATCAACACGCCGACCACCCGGCGTAGCCAGCCCCTGGTGGCCAGCACGGCCGCGATCGAGGCGAGCAGTACCAGCGCCAGCGGCGTGAGCGCGCCGAACCACACCCCGCCGTCGAGCTGATCGGTGCGGGGTTGGGTGAGACCGTCGGAAGAGGTGACCGTCACCCAGGTCATCCGGGACGACGCCCACAGTGCCGCGGCGGCGGCAGCGAGCAAGACGATCGGGCCCACCGGGTATTTCCGGCGCGAATCGTCGCCGGCGCCGGGCGATCCGGTGGGCGGGGCGGATTCTTCGGCCGAAGGCAGGGATTCCCGTGTCGTGGCGCTCGTATCCGGGGCGGGCTCCCGCGCCCGGCCCGGTTCGTCTTCGGGACGGGCAGCCGTCATCGCGGTCCGCCGTCCGCCGTATCCGGCTGCGTGCCGTACGCCCGCACCGTCCGGGCCGCCGCGACCGCCTTCAGCACCGCCATCGCCTTGTTGCGCGCTTCCACGTCCTCGTACTCCGGATCCGAGTCCGCGACGACTCCCGCGCCCGCCTGCACGTAGGCCGTGCCGTCCTTCAGCAGCGCGGTGCGGATGGCGATGGCGGTGTCGGCGTCACCGGCGAAGTCCAGATATCCGACGACGCCGCCGTAGACGCCGCGCCGGGTCGGTTCGAGTTCCTCGATCAACTCCATCGCGCGCACCTTGGGCGCACCGGACAAGGTGCCCGCCGGGAAGCACGCCCGCACCGCGTCCAGCGCGATCCGCCCGGGCGCCAACCGGCCCGAGACCGTCGAGACCAGGTGCATGACATGGCTGTAGCGCTCGATGTGCCGGTACTCGGTGACCCGCACGGTGCCCGGCTCGCACACCCGGCCCAGGTCGTTGCGGCCGAGGTCGACGAGCATGAGGTGCTCGGCGTTCTCCTTCTCGTCGGCGAGCAGGCCCTTCTCCAGCAGGAGGTCCTCCTCCTCGGTGGCCCCCCGCCAGCGGGTGCCCGCGATCGGATGGGTCGTCGCCACGCCGTCTTTCACGGTCACCAGCGATTCCGGACTGGAGCCGACGATGGAGAACGCGGTGCCGCCCTCGCCATCCGGGATGTGCAGCAGGTACATGTAGGGGCTGGGATTGGAAGCGCGCAGCATCCGGTACAGGTCGATCGGCGCCCCGTCGTAGTCCATCTCGAAACGCTGCGACAGCACCACCTGGAACGCCTCGCCCGCCTCGATCTCCTTGACCAGGCGACGCACACCCGCACCGAACTCCTCGGTGGTGCGCCTGCGCCGGTATTCGGGCTCGGGCCGGTCGAACACCGACACGGTGGAATCGGCGGGCTCGCCGAGCGCGGCGGTCATCCGGTCCAGCCGGGCCACCGCGTCGTCGTAGGCCTCGTCGACGCGTTCGGCGGTGCCGTTCCAGTTGACCGCGTTGGCGATCAGCGTGATCGCGCCCTCGTGGTGGTCGAACGCGGCCAGATCGGTGGCCAGCAACAAGACCATCTCGGGCAACCGCAAGTCGTCCATGGCCAGCTCGGGTAGTCGCTCTATGCGGCGCACCGCGTCGTAGCCGAGATACCCGACCATGCCGCCGGTCAGCGGCGGCAAGCCGGGCAAACGCTCGGTGCGCAGCAACTCCAGCGTCTCGCGCAACGCGACCAGCGGATCGCCGCCGGAGGGGGCATCCACCGGGATATAGCCGAGCCAGGCCGCCTCGCCGTCGACGACGGTCAGTGCCGAAGGGCTTCCCGCGCCGATGAACGACCAGCGCGACCACGACCGGCCGTTCTCCGCGGACTCGAACAGGAACGTGCCCGCCCGGTCACCGGCGAGCTTGCGGTAGGCCGAGAGTGGAGTCTCCGAGTCCGCCAGCACCTTTCGGGTCACGGGGACGACCCGGTGCTCCGCGGCCAGCTGATGGAACTGCTCGCGGGTCGTGGTGGTGGGAGTGGACGCGCCTGGCATGTACTCATCATCCCAGGCCGGGCCGACCGACCGGTGAGCGGTGCCGGTGACACGGCGAAGGACGCGACAAACCCGACAAATCAGGTCGACCGTCCGGTTCCCACGCGGCCGCGGCAGGTGTGGCCGGGCTCACTACACTCGCGGCGTTCCACGTCGCATGCGGTATCCATCTCGAGAGGAAACAACTGATGTACCCCTCGCAATCGGTAGCGCCCGAGGGCCCTCGGCACGTCGCGGGCCGCCACGTCCCGCGCCTCGACACCTCGCGGTCGGCGGGCACCGGTCAACCGGCCCACCCCCCCGGCGTTCCGAGCAACGCGCTCGCGTCCTTCGTCACCTACGTCAAAGCACTGGAGTCCCTGGACAAGAACCGATTTCCCGACGAGTACGCCGTCCACAGCCATCGCATCAAGGAGCTGAAGCCGTTCCTGCGAGCCCACGGCATCCTCGACGTGATGGCGATCAAGAACCCTGAGGTGGCAGCGCTCATCGGCGCGTAACCGCACCGCGCACCCCCCGGCTCGTGCCCGGCCACCGACGCGGCGATCCGATCGCGGGCGGCGTATCGACGGGCACGAGCAACAGGTCCGCCGCCCGCGCGCCTACCCGATTCAACCAAGCGCCCGGTAGCGTGCCCGGGTATGCAGCAAGGACAGCTCGCCCCTGATTTCGAGCTTCCCGATCAGTCCGGCACCCCTCGCTCGCTCGACGCGTTGCTGGCGAACGGCCCCTTGGTCCTGTTCTTCTATCCCGCGGCGAATACGCCCGTGTGCACGGCCGAGGCCTGTCATTTTCGCGACCTCGCCGCCGAATTCGCCGCTGTCGGCGCAAGCTGCGTCGGCATCAGCACCGACGGCGTGGCCACCCAGGCGGGATTCGCCGAGAAGCAGCGTCTGGGCTATCCGTTGCTCTCCGACGCCGACGGCGCCGTGGCCGCGCGGTTCGGCGTGAAGCGCGGCCTCCTGGGCAAACTCGCGCCCGTGAAGCGGCAAACGTTCGTCATCGACACCGACCGCACCATCCGCAAGATCATCACCGGCGAGTTGCGCGCCGCGGTGCACGCCGACGAAGCACTGAACTACCTGCGCACCAGGTAGAAGGCACGGCGCGCCGGGTCCGCGCAGCCGCTGCCGAGCAGTGGTGCGGCCTAGGCTGGATCCATGACTTCGACCGACGTTCAGCCGGGCGGACGCAAACCCGTGGCAGCCGTCTGGCGCACCCGGATCATCGGTGGCGCCGCGGTCGTCGCCGTCCTCGTCATCCTCTACTTCATCCTGTCCGCGTTCATCCCACGCTGGTGGGCGCAGCGGGTCGGGTCGACGGTGCAGGGAAGCTTCGCCAAGGGCATCGGCTGGGGTCTGTTCTACGGCGGGTTCTGTACCGTCGTCACGCTTTTCCTGCTGCTGTTCGCCGTGCTGATGTGGCGGCGCAAGGCGGGTAAATTCCTCGCGGGCGCGGCCGCGGTCGTCGCGATCCTGTTCGCGATTCCCAACCTGATGACGCTGACCATCGTGCTGGGCAACAGCAGCGCCGCCCACGCGGGTGAGCGTGTTCTGGATGTCGACGCTCCCGCCTTCCGCGGCGCCGCGCTCACCGGGGCCCTCATCGCGACGCTGCTGTTTCTCCTCGCGGTCGCGCTGTTGCTGCTGCGCAGGTGGCGCCGCACGCACCCGCGGACGCCGAAAGCCGAGGACACGCCCCCACCCGCCGTGTGAGTGAACTCACGTCATGCAGCATCTTTATGACGGTCGAGCGAAGTCGTGGCAAACTCGATGTCGCGGGTGACTGTGCACAATTTTCTCGACAATCACTAGGACTACGGACAAAACCACGTCACTTGGCTTGAAAGAAGGCACACAGTGACGAAGTGGCTCGACCCGGTCGAACAACGAGCTTGGCGCGCAATCGTTGCGCTGATGACGCGGCTGCCAGGAGCCTTGGACACCCAGCTCCAGCGCGAGTCCGGCGTGACGCATTTCGAGTACTGGGTACTGACCCTGCTGTCGGAGGAACCGGGGCACCGACTGCAGATGAGTGAGCTTGCCCACAAGGCAAATGCATCGCTATCGCGGCTGTCGCATGTGGTGTCCAAGCTGGAGCGCATGGGCTGGGCGCAGCGCTCGGCGACCGCCGGGCGGCGCGGCGTGCAAGCCGTCCTCACCGACGAGGGGTATCTCAAGGTCGTCGAAGCCGCGCCCGGATATCTGGACGCCGTGCGGCACTTGGTCTTCGACGGCCTGGACACCGCGCAGAAGGCCCAGGTCGCCGAGCTGGGCCAGCTGCTGGCCGAGCGGCTCGCCGACGTGCTCGACCAGCCCGGCGGACTCGCCGCGCCGAGCCGGGACGACCACCGCCCGAACGGCGCCTAGCCGGGCGCGTTCACCGATCGCGCGGGCAAGAGCACGTCCGAGTCGAAACAGGTATGCGTGCCGGTGTGACAGGCCGCGCCCGCTTGATCGACGACCAGCAGGATCGTGTCACCGTCGCAGTCGAGCCGCACTTCGTGCACGTACTGGGTGTGGCCGGAGGTCTCCCCTTTGACCCAGTACTGCTGCCGGGAGCGCGAATAGTACGTCGCCTTGCGGGTTTCCAGCGTGCGCGCCAACGCTTCGTCGTCCATCCACGCGACCATCAGCACGTCACCGGTGGCGCGTTCCTGCGCTACGGCCGACACCAACCCGGCGTCGTTGCGCTTGAGACGGGCGGCGATAGCGGGATCGAGACTCATAGCACCGTTATAACAGGGGCCTGCGGGGGCCGGATCGCCCGGAGTGCGCGGTCAGCGCGCACGGGAGCGCTGGAGTTCGCCGAGCGCCTCCCAGGTCCGCCGCTGGTCCTGCGGGGTGGTCAGATCGGTTTGCGAGAAGACGACCTCCGTCGCCCCCGCCGCGAAGTACTCCTCGACGCGCGCCGCGATGGCTTCCTCGTCTCCGACCACCACGAGCTCCGCCGCACGCGACGCGCCGGACAGCTCGATCATCCGGGCATAGGAGGGGATGTCGTCGTAGAACGCCGTCTGGGCCGCGGCCGCCGCACGGGCGGCGTCGATGTCCGCGGTGACCACGCCGGGGACGAGGGCGGTGATCCGCGGCCGCGGCCTGCCCGCGCGCTCGGCCGCCGCGGTGAGCGGCGCGACGATGTGTTCGGCCAGCGCCTTGGGGCCGACGAGGAAGGGCAGGGTGCCGTCGGCCAGTTCACCGGTGACGCGCAACGCCTGCGGTCCCATGGCGGCCACCAAGATGGGCACTGGTGGGCGCGCCCCGGCCACCGCGGCGGGCATCGGGGCGGCCGCGGTGAGCGTCTCCCCGTGGAAATCGACCGCACCGGTGTGCACCACGGTGCGCAGCGCGGTGAGGAACTCGCGCAACCGGGTGATGGGCCGGTCGAAGGAGCCGCCGAACACCGGTTCGGCGAACGATCTCGCGCCGAGTCCGAGACCGAGACTGAACCGGCCGCCGGTGGCCGCCTGCGCGGTCTGCGCCTGAGCGGAGGTCAGCAGCGGATGACGCGCGGTGATCGGCACCGCGGACGTGCCGACCGCGAGTTCGGGCACCGCCCGGCCGACGATCCCGGCCAGCGCGATGGCATCGCTGCTGAAGGTCTGTCCGAACCACAGCGAGGCCAAACCGGCGGCGGCCGCCGACACACCCAGCGACACCGCCGCGTCCACGGCGTTGTCGGTGGCGTCGAGGGAGAAGGGGGACAACGCGATACCGATGCTCATGCCCGAAGCAACCGCGATACCGCGACCCGCCTTCCTACTCGGCCGATTCCCGCCAATCGCTACCGGATGACGATCTTCTCCGCCCGCATCGACTCCTTGACCTGGCCGATGGTGAGGTCGCCGAAGTGGAACACGCTGGCCGCCAGCACCGCGTCGGCGCCCGCGTGCACGGCCGGGGCGAAGTGCTCGACCGCGCCCGCGCCCCCGCTGGCGATCACCGGCACCGTGACGGCCGCCCGCACGGCACGAATCATCGGCAGGTCGAAACCGGCCTTGGTGCCGTCGGCGTCCATCGAATTGAGCAGGATCTCGCCGACACCGAGTTCGGCGCCGCGCACGGCCCATTCGACGGCGTCGATGCCGGTGCCCCGTTTGCCGCCGTGCGTCGTCACCTCCCACCCGGAGGGGGTTTCCGGCTGCCCCTCCGGCACGGTGCGCGCGTCCACCGACAGCACGATGCATTGGGAGCCGAATCGCTCGGACATCTCGCGCAGCACCTCCGGCCGCGCGATCGCGGCGGTGTTCACCGAGACCTTGTCCGCGCCCGCGCGCAGCAGACGGTCCACGTCCTCGACGGTGCGCACCCCGCCGCCGACGGTGAGCGGGATGAAGATCTGCTCGGCGGTGCGGGTCACCACGTCGATCATGGTGCCGCGGTCGCCGGTGGAGGCGGTGACGTCGAGAAAGGTCAGCTCGTCGGCGCCCTGCGCGTCGTAGAGCGCGGCCAGTTCGACCGGATCACCCGCGTCACGCAGGTTCTCGAAGTTGACGCCCTTGACCACCCGTCCCGCGTCGACGTCCAGACACGGGATCACCCGTACGGCCAACGTCATTGCCTCACCCTTCCTCCGCGGCCGCCGGGTCGGCGACCGTGCAGATCATGTCGAGCAGTTCCTCGTGCACTCCGGGCGCGGCCGCGAGCACGGAACCGGAGGTGATGGTCCACGGACGGCCCACCAGGTCGGTGACCACACCGCCCGCCGCACGCACCAGGGCGACGCCCGCCGCGTTGTCCCAGGGATGGTGGCCGAACACGATCGCGCCGCCGAGCACGCCGGAGGCGGTGAACGCCAGATCGATGCCGGTCGAGCCGTGCATGCGCACCCGGGAGGACAGCCTGCTCAGCGGGCCGAGCAGATCGAAGCGGAACTGTCCGGGGATGCGGCCGTCGGAGTCGACGTTGAACGCGCCGAAACCGATCATGGCCTCGGCCAGCTTGCCGCGCGGCAGCGGGGGCAACGGCCGCCCGTCCAGCAGCACCGGACCTCCCGCCATGGCCGCGTAGCGGCGGCCGAGCAGCGGCAGCCAGGTCAGTCCCAGCACCGGCTCCCCGTCGCGGACCAGTGCGAGCAACATGCCCGAGAGCGGGTGCCCGGAAGAGTAGTTGAAGGTGCCGTCGATCGGGTCGAGCACCCACGCCGTGCCGGAGGTCAGCTGCGGGCCGCCGAACTCCTCGCCGTGCACCTCGATCCCGGTGCGCCGCAGCAGCTCGGCGGAGACGGTGCGCTCCAACTCCAGGTCGAGTTCGGTGGCGAAGTCGTTGCGGCCCTTGTCGACCGCGCTCGGCGCGCCGATACCCTCGACGAACCGCGAGCGCACCGAGTCGAGAACCTCGCTCGCCTCCGCGAGCAGTGCCGACAGCTCCTGGGTCATCTCACCGCGGCCAGCGCCTCGGGCAGGGTGAAACGTCCCGCGTACAGCGCCTTGCCGACGATCGAGCCCTCGACGCCGTCGGGCACCAGTTCGGCGATCGCGACCAGGTCCGCGATGGTGGAGACGCCGCCGGAGGCGATGACCGGGGCGTCGGTGGCCGCGCAGACCTCACGCAGCAGATCCAGGTTCGGGCCGGTGAGCGTGCCGTCCTTGGTCACGTCGGTCACCACGTACCGCGAGCAGCCGTCCCGTTCCAGGCGCTCGAGCACCTCCCACAGGTCGCCGCCGTCGCTGACCCAGCCGCGGCCGCGCAGCCGATGCTCGCCGTCGACGATGCGCACGTCCAGGCCGACGGCGATGCGCTCACCGTGCCGGGCGATGGCCTTCGCGCACCACACCGGGTCCTCCAGCGCGGCGGTGCCGAGGTTGACCCGGGCACAGCCGGTGGCCAAGGCGGCCTCGAGACTCTCGTCGTCGCGGATGCCGCCGGACAGTTCCACTTTCACGTCGAGTTCCCCGACCACGCCCGCGAGCAGCTCACGATTCGAGCCGCGCCCGAAGGCTGCGTCCAGGTCGACCAGATGCACCCATTCCGCGCCGGCTTCCTGCCACGCCAGCGCCGCCTCGCGAGGCGAGCCGTAGCTGGTTTCGCTTCCGGCCTCTCCTTGCACGAGGCGCACGGCCTCTCCGTTGGCGACATCGACGGCGGGTAGCAGCACAAGACTCACGAGAGCAGCCTAGTGGCTACCCGGCCGCGGACGAGCGCAGGGCCTGGGCGGATGGGACCTCGATCACCCGGTGCGGGTCAGCCGCTATGGGCGTCGAGGATGCGGGTGAGCAGCGTGACCAGGGTGCGCCGATCCCTCTCGGTGAAGCCGGCGAGCAACTCGTCCTGGGCGAGGGCCAGCCGCTCGTGGAGCTCCTCGAGGTGGCGGGCGCCCGCGGCGGTGAGGGTGACGATGTTGCGGCGGCGGTCGGCGGGATCGGGGCTGCGCTCGACGAAGCCGCGCGCGGCGAGATCGTTCACCGCGGCGACCACGTCGCTGCGGTCGATGCGGGTGCGCCTGCCCAGTTCGGCCTGGCTGTCGGGGCCGAACTCGCCGAGCGTGGCCAGCAGCGCGTAGTGGTGACGGCGGGAGCCGGTCGGTTCCAGGGCGCGCTCCGTCGCCCGATTCGCCACCAGGGCCACCTGATTGACCAGCCTGGTGGGCAGGACCCGGAGCCGTCTCGCGGCGCCCTCGTGCGCGATGTGCATGCGGCCACTGTACCAACACTTGTTGGCGTCACCCACAATCTGATACGTTGGCACACCCAACGTTGGAACAACCAACGTTATTTCCGAAAGGTCACTGCGATGCGCAAGATCCGCCTGGCTCTCCCCTTGCTCGCCGTTCCCCTCGCTGCCCTGACGGCCGCCTGCACTTCCGCCGCCGACCCCACGCCGGAGGTACGCGAAATGCTCGACCGTCAGCAGATCACCGCTCTGGTCGACCGGCTCGGCCGCGCCTTGGACGAGGGCCGCTTCGACGATCTGCGGGCGATCTACACCCCCGACGCGACCGCGAAGACGCCCGGCGGCACGGCCGAGGGCCGCGAAGCGCTGATCGCCCAGGCCAGTCGCAATCACACCGGCGACAAACGCATCCAGCACGTCATCGGCAATGTGCTGATCGACTTGCGCGGCGACGCGGCTGACGTCCGGGCGAACTTGATCGCCACCTTCGCGCCCGCCTCCCCGGGCGGGACGATCCCGCAGCCGCAGTACACCCTCGGTGAGATCTACCGTTTCGACGCGGTGCGCACCGGGGAAGGCTGGCGCCTGTCCCGGGTGCAGACCACTCCGATCTGGTCCACCGGCACCCGGCCGTGATCAGCCGGTGGCGAGCACACGTGCGCGATAGCAAGCCAGGGCGGCGAGCACCGCGCACAGTGCCGTCACCGCGGCGGCCGCGATCCGCAGGCCGTGGCCGACTTGGAACTCCGTCGCCGCGCGTTCGATCTCGGCGAGCGTGTGGGAGTGCCGGTCGTCGAACAGGATCGACGCCCGCGGCCACAGGTAGAGGATCGACAGCAGGAACTGCCCGCTGAGCAGAGCTGCCAGCGAGAGACCTAGCCATCGGCGTCCGATCCGGTAGATCAGCGACACCGCGCCCGCGACCGACGCGCACAGCGTCAGCGCCGCGCCGAGCGGGCGCATGATGTCACCGACGGCGACGACACTCATGAATTGCTCGGTGAGCTCCAGCGATTCGGGAACGTCGCGAAAGATGTTGGGATACAGCAGCAGTGTTTCCGCGGCGGTCGTCGCGAACGCGAAGCTCGCGATCACCGCGTAACCGGTGAGCACCGTCAGCGGGACGATGACGCTCTTCATAGCGGCCTCCTCGCATCGAAGGTAGATCCGAAGCGGCCGTCCGCGGATCCGGAGCGAGCCCCCATGGACGGGTCGACCGGATCAGGGTCTACCCCGAGTCACGTGCTCCCTGATCGGCCGTCGGCTCGAGGCGAGCACCGGCTCCCGGAAGCACGCCGTGATCGGTGGACGTCTGGCCAGGCGCGCGAGGGCGCGCGCCGGGAGGCACGAGAAACATCCGGCGGCGGGCGCCGAAGGCCGATGTCGCCGCGAGATCGACGCGGCCCGTGCGGCGCGGCCGGTATCGTCTCCGCTCGGCGACCACCCCCGGCCGCCGCTTCCACCTCGCACAGAGGAAGTGCATGTCACGATCGAAACTCCCCGCCGCCCTGTCGCTTTCGGCAGCCGTCTGCTGCGCGGCGCTCGCCACCGCGCCCGCCGCCATGGCCGCCCCGCCCGAGGAGGCGCGCCTCGCCGGATGCGAGTTCGGCTCCGCCGCGGCAACCTACGACTACGCGCGGTTCGGCGACCACGCCCGCCGGATGCTCGACCTCAGCACCGGAGAGTTCCGGGCGGAGTTCGAGAACTTTCGCGCCAACATCCAGTCCAGCGCTGAGGCCGCGCACACCCGGGCCGAGGCCGAGTCGGCCGACTGCCGCATCGTCTCCGGCGACGACAACCGGGCCGAGGTGGACGTCGACGTGGTGCGGACAGTGACCAGCGACGAAACCGACGGCCTTCCCCAGACCGGCCGCATCTCGATGACCGTGACGGTGGACAACGTCGACGGGCGCTGGCTGGTCAGCAAAGTCCGGTCGCACTGACCCGGCGGGGCGGGTCCCGCGCTGTCGGTGCGCGGGATTCGCCCTACAGCGAGTTCACCCAGTTACGCAGCAGGTGCGCGCCCGCGTCACCGGACTTCTCCGGGTGGAACTGGGTGGCCGAGAGCGCACCGTTCTCCACCGCCGCCAGGAACGGCACCCCGTGCTCGGCCCAAGTCAGCTTGGGGGCGGCGAAGTGCTCGCTGGGCGGCAGATCCCAGGTCTGCGCGGCGTAGGAGTGCACGAAGTAGAAGCGGGTGTCGACGTCGAGACCCGCGAACAGGACGCTGTCGGACGGGGCGGAGACGGTGTTCCATCCCATGTGCGGCAGCACCGGCGCGGACAGCCGGTCGACCGTGCCGGGCCATTCGGCGCACCCGTCGGTCTCCTCGCCGAACTCGACGCCACGCTCGAACAGGATCTGCATGCCCACGCAGATGCCGAGCACCGGACGCCCGCCTGCCAGCCGCTGACCGATCAGGCGCTCGCCGCGCACCCCGCGCAGCCCCGCCATGCACGCGGCGAAAGCCCCGACGCCGGGCACGACCAGACCGTCGGCGGCCAGCACGACTTGCGGGTCCGCGGTCACCTCGACGTGCGCGCCCGCCCTGGCCAGCGCCCGTTCGGCCGAGTGCAGGTTGCCCGAGCCGTAGTCGAGCAGGGCCACGGATTTCGCGCTCACAGCGCTCCCTTCGTCGACGGGACCCCGCTCACCCGCGGGTCGGGTTCCACCGCGGCGCGCAGCGCGCGCGCCACCGCCTTGAACTCGGCCTCGGTGACATGGTGCTGGTCGCGGCCGTAGAGCACCCGGACGTGCAGGGCGATGCGCGCGTTCGACGCGATCGACTCGAACACGTGGCGATTGAGCACGGTGGAGTACGGCGCGCCGGGACCGGACCCGGGAATCACCGCGTGCAGCAGATGATCCGGCTCACCGGTGTGCACGCAGTAGGGGCGGCCGGACACGTCGACCGCGGCGTGTGCCAGCGTCTCGTCCATCGGGATGTAGGCGTCACCGAACCGGCGGATACCCGCTTTGTCACCCAGCGCCTTGCCGAGCGCCTGACCGAATACGATCGCGGTGTCCTCGACCGTGTGGTGCGCCTCGATCTCGATGTCGCCCTCGGCGCGCACGGTCAGATCGAAACTCGCGTGCGCGCCGAGCGCGGTGAGCATGTGGTCGTAGAACGGGACGCCGGTGGCGATCTCGGTCTTGCCGGTGCCGTCCAGATCCAGTTCCACGACGATGCTGGATTCCTTGGTGACCCGCTCCACCCGGGCGGTCCTACTCATGCTCATGTCCAATCGGGTTGTCGCCGAGGGCTTCCCGGCGCTGGTTCATCGCGGTGCGAGGTCGGTGCCGGCCAGCAGCCCGCTGACCCGCAGCAGTTCGTCGTTCTCGGCGGCGAGGCCGATGGTGGTGCGCAGATAGCCGGGAATGCCGACGTCGCGGATCAGCACGCCGTGATCGAGGTAGCGCTGCCAGGTGCGCGCGGCGTCGGTGAAACGGCCGAACAGCAGGAAGTTGGCGTCGCTGGGGATCACGTCGTAGCCGAGTTCCCGCAGCGCCGCCGCCACCCGGTCGCGCTGCGCGGCCAGTTCGGCGACGCTGCCGAGGGTCTCGTCGGCATGCCGCAGGGCCGCGCGCGCGGCGACCTGGGTGACCACCGACAGGTGATAGGGCAGCCGTACCAGCAGCATCGCGTCGATCACGGCGGGCGCGGCGACCAGATAGCCGAGCCGGCCACCGGCGAACGCGAAAGCCTTGCTCATCGTCCTGGTCACCACGAGCTTCGCGGGGAACCGGTCGATCAGCCCGATGGCGCTGGGCTGTGCGGAGAACTCGCCGTAGGCCTCGTCGACCACCACGATGCCCGGGGCGGCCGCGAGGATGCGCGCCAGGTCCTGCTGCGGGATGCTGTGGCCGGTGGGGTTGTTCGGGCTGGTCACGAACACCACGTCGGGTGCGCGCTCGGCGATGGCGGCCAATGCGTGGTCGACGTCGAGGGAGAAGTCGGCGTTGCGCTTGGCCTCGATCCACTCGGTATCGATGCCTTCGGAGATGATCGGATGCATCGAGTACGAGGGCACGAAACCCAGTGCGCTGCGGCCCGGCCCGCCGAAAGCCTGCAACAGCTGCTGCAGGATCTCGTTGGAGCCGTTGGCCGCCCAGACGTTGCCGGTGTCCACCGCGACGCCGGTCTGCGCGGTCAGATACCGCGCCAGGTCGGTGCGCAGCGCGACGGCGTCGCGGTCCGGGTAGCGGTGTAGGTCCGCGGCGGCGGCGCGGATCGACTCGGCGACGTCGTCGATCAGCGCCCGGCTCGGCGGATGCGGGTTCTCGTTCGTGTTCAGCTGCACGGGCACGGTCAATTGCGGTGCGCCGTAGGGTTTCTTGCCCCGCAGGTTGTCCCGCAGCGGCAGTTCGTCCAGGGTCAGGTCCGCGCCGGGCGCGCTCACCGCGCGCGTCACGACAGCGCCTCGAAACGCGCCCGCACGGCCTGGCCGTGGGCGGGCAGGTCCTCGGCGTTCGCCAGCGCCACGACGTGGCCCGCGACATCCTTCAGCGCGGCTTCGGTGTACTCGACGACGTGGATTCCGCGCAGGAAGGTCTGCACGCTCAGACCGGACGAGTGCCGCGCGCAGCCCGCGGTCGGCAGCACGTGGTTGGAGCCCGCGCAGTAGTCGCCCAGGCTGACCGGCGCGTACGCGCCCACGAACACCGCTCCGGCACTGCGCACCCTGGCCGCGACCGCGGGGGCGTCGGCGGTCTGGATCTCCAGGTGTTCGGCGGCGTAGGCGTTCACCACGCGCAGCCCCTGCTCGATGTCGTCGACCAGCACCGTGCCGGACTGCTTGCCGCGCAGCGCCTCGCCCACCCGGTGGGCGTGCTTGACCACGGTCAGCTGCGCGGTCAGCGCCGCGTCCACCGCGTCGGCCAGGTGCTCGCTGTCGGTGACCAGCACGCTGGCGGCCAGCACGTCGTGCTCGGCCTGGCTGATCAGATCGGCGGCGACGTGCACCGGGTCGGCGGTCGCGTCGGCGAGGACGGCGATCTCGGTGGGGCCCGCCTCGGCGTCGATGCCGACCAGGCCGCGGCACAGCCGCTTCGCCGCGGTGACGTAGATATTGCCCGGACCGGTGATCAGGTCGACCGGTTCCAGCTGCGCGCCGTCGGTGTCGAGACCGCCGTAGGACAGCAGGGCGATGCCCTGGGCGCCGCCGACCGCCCACACCTCGTCGACGCCGAGCAGCTGCGCGGCGGCGAGGATGGTCGGGTGCGGCAGTCCGCCGAACTGCGCCTGCGGCGGCGAGGCCACCACGAGTGAGCCGACGCCCGCGGTCTGCGCGGGCACCACGTTCATCACGACGCTGGACGGGTAGACGGCGTTGCCGCCCGGCACGTACAGGCCGACCCGTTCGACGGGCACCCAGCGCTCGGTCACCTTGCCGCCCGGCACCACCTCGGTGGTCTTGTCGGTGCGCCGCTGATCGGCGTGCACCTTGCGGGCCCGGTCGATGGACTCCTCCAGCGCCGCGCGCACCGCCGGTTCCAGCCGCTCCAACGCGGCTTCCAGCTCGGCCGCGGGCACCCGCACCGTCGCCGGGATCACGCCGTCGAAGCGCTCGCTGAATTCCAGCGCCGCCGACACACCGTGGTCGCGGATCGCCTCGACCACCGGCCGCACCTGATGCAGCACCGAGTCCACGTCGACTCCCCCGCGCGGCAGCGCGGCGCGCAGCTCGGCGACGGAGGGAGTACGACCGCGCAGATCGACGCGGGCGAGCTCGATGCGGGTTGTCATGAGGTGTCGGTCCTTGTCTCCAGCTGATTGCGCAACAGGAAAGTTGCAGCTACCAGCCTAGTGGGCCGACGCCAGCCGTTATCCGCGTGGTCCGGGCGGTCGGCGCGCGCCGGACCCGTGTGCGCAGGTCCGGCCCTCGGGAGCGTTCCTGGAGTGCGGCGAAGTGTGTCGCCGCTCTCGTCCGAGGCCGACCCGCGCTGGTCTCCCGGGCGATGTGCCGGATGCCCCGGCACGACGACCAGTAGCAGGTCGTCTACTTGGTGTCGCTGTCGATGAGCAGACGCCCGCCCGAGCTGATCACCCGCAGCGTCAGGCTCTTGGTCTGGCCCTCGACCGTGATGCTGGCCAGCCGCATGTCGACCGACCCGTCGTCGTTGTTCGTCCGCCTCGCGGCCTCGATGGTGTTGAAGTCGTCGATGGTCCGCGCGTCCCAGTACTGCCGGAAGGCCTGCTCGCTGCCATAGGTCTTCTGCGCCGCCGGTGTCAGCAGTGCCCACGACCCGGACGGATTGGTATAGAAGTCCTCCACCAGGCGACCCGCCGACCCGATGTCGACGCGCTCGCCGGAGCTGGGGGTGCGTCCCAGCTCGGCCGCGACGGTCGAGGTGGTCCCGGGCCTGGTCGTCGAACTCACCGACGGCGGGCTCGCCTGCGGACCCGGCGAATCGGAGTCGGACTGAGTGAACGCGCTGATCAACAGCGCGGAGACGGCGGCCACCGCGCCGACGAGTGCGCCGATCAGCACCGCGCGCCGTTTGCCCGCCGGCCGCTGCTGCGGTTGCGGGCGCGGCTGCGCCATGGTGCGTGGATGGGCCGCGGTGTCCGGGTGCGCGGGCCGCGCGGGCGCGGGGCGGGGACGCGGCTGACGCTCGGTGGGCGTGTAGGGCGCCGACGCCATCGCCGACGGCCGCAGCGCGCGGGTCGCCGATTCGGGCTCACCCGCCCTCGGGCGGGTGAACGCTTCGCTGGCAGGCACGAACCCGGCGGCCACCGGCGCGGGACCGGCGTCGGCGAACGCGGCGAGGTGATCGCGCGCCGCCCGCATGCTCGGACGCTCGGAGGGCTCGGGGCTGAGCAGGTCGAGCAGGAAATCCGTTGCGGGACCGGCGTTGCGCGGTTCGCTCAGCTGGCCGTTCGCGGCGGCGTAGAGCACCGCCAGCGGATTGGAGCCCGCGCCGTAGGGCGGTTCGCCCTCCAGCGCGTGAAACAGCGTGGCACCCAAGGCGAAGACGTCGGATGCCGGACTGGGATCGGAGCCGCGGGCGACCTCCGGCGCGAGATAGGCGGCGGTGCCGCAGATCAGCCCGGTCTCGGTGAGGGTGACGTCGCCGGTCGCGCGGGAGATGCCGAAGTCGGTGATCTTCACCGTGCCGTGATCGTCGAGCAGGATGTTGCCCGGCTTCACATCACGGTGCACGATGCCCGCCTGGTGCGCGGCGATCAGGGCCGAGGCCACCTGCTCACCGATCCGGGCGACCTGGGTCAGCTCCAGAGTGCCCTGCGCGCCGATGACCGCCGCGAGGCTCTTGGACTTGAGATACTCCATCACCAGGCACGGCTCGCCCTCGTGCTCGGTGATGTCGAACACGACGATCGCGTTCGGATGCTGGAAGCGAGCGGCGTTGCGGGCCTCCCGGATCGCACGCTGGCGCACCACGACGCGCTCGGCCTCGGGCAGGCTCGGCTGGATGCGGATCTGTTTGACGGCCACGGAGCGCTGGAGGCGTTCGTCGACGGCACGCCAGACCACGCCCGTGCCGCCGCTACCAATCCGCTCGACCAGGCGGTAATGCTCCGCGATCAACTGACCGGTATCGATGGCGCCTACTCCGAACCTTCTCGAAATCGTGACATCCCGCATATTGATTACTCACGCGGTCCGGGGATGAGTGTAGCTGGCTTCGGAATGCTCGCACGCGGCAGCCAGACCTTCGGGTGCGCCCGAATCGACCGAAACGGACTATCGGCGCGCCCGCAGCATCCGGCCCGCCGCGTCCACCGCGGGCGCGGAACTGCTCGCGTCGCTGATGAACACGGCAAATGCCAGGTCGCCGTCGATGCCGACGAACCAGCCGTGCGCATGCGCGTCATCGATGTACTCCGCGGTGCCGGTTTTGCCGAGCAGGCCGGGAATGTCGCGCAATTGGGTCGCGGTGCCGCCGGTGATCGTCTCACGCATCATGGCTTTCAGCTGGTCGGCGACCTGCGGCGGCAGCGCGTCCGGGGTCCGGTCCGGAGTGCCCGGCCTGCTCGCGACGAGGGTGGGCGCGGGCGCCGCGCCGCGGGCGATGGAGGCGGCGACCAGCGCCATTCCGAACGGCGACGCTGTCACCTGCCCTTGACCGATCGCCGACTCCACCCGCAGCGCGGAGGTGCCGGCCGGTGGCACTTTTCCGGTGACGGTGGTCAGGCCCGGTGTGACGTAATCGATCCCGAGTCCCAGTTGTGCCGCCGCTTTCGTCAGCGCGTCGGCGGGCAATCGCACGGCCAGGGCGCCCATCGTGGTGTTGCAGGAGCGGGCGAACGCGGTGTGCAACGGGACCGATCCCAGATCGAAGTTGTTGTCGTTGGGGATGCGACGGCCCTCGATGTCCGCGGTGCCCGGGCAGGGCAGCACGGTGTCGGGTGTCACGGTTCCCGCCTGCAACGCGGCGGAGACGGTGACCGTCTTGAACGTCGAACCCGGCGGGTAGAGCCCGGTCAGCGCGATCGGGCCCTGCGCGTCGGCGGCGGCGTTCTGCGCCATCGCGACGACGTCGCCGGTCGAGGGCCGCAGGGCGACGATCGCGGCGGGCTGGGCAACCGGGGCCAAGGCCGCCTCGGCCGCGCGCTGCAAGCCGGGATCCAGCGTGGTGGCGATGTCGGCGGTGGGCCTGGGGTCGGTTCCGGCGACGCGCTGGGTGCCCTGGGGCGTCTGGGCGCGCACCGCCCATCCGGCGTTCGCGTCGGCGGACTCCTGCCACAACTCGGCCAGTCCGGACAGGGTCGGTCCGGACAGGGCCTTGTCGGTCGTCAGCAACCGGGTCTGCGGCGCGAGGGTGACGCCCGGCAGCGCGGTCAGGCGATCCCGGATCGCGGCGAGGTCTGTCTCGCGCAGGGTGATCGCGGTGATCGGTTTTCCTTGCGCCGCGGCCAGTTCCGCTTGCAGCGACTGCGGGGTGACGCCGGGTGCGAGCGGGCCGAGCAGGTCCGCGACCGCGGAGAGGTCGGCGCCGGAGCCGACGTTCACCAGCGTGACGATCTGCTCGGTCATCAATTCGCCGCCGGCGGCGTCGAGTACGCGGGCAGGTCTCGGATAGACCCTGCTGTAGCTCAACGGGCCCGCGTCCAGTCCGGGGGCGACCGTGGCCGGATTCCACTTCACCCGCCATCCCGCCCCGTCGTCGCGCGCGGCGCCGTTGGTGGTGTAGGTCCACTCGGACTTGCCGTCCGCGCCCAGCTTCCAGGTGGCGGCCAGCGCGAAGTCGTTCTCGTCGGCCGAGCGGACCTCGAAGCGCACGTCCTGGCCGAGCCCGTCGTAGAGCGCGTCGAGGGTCTCGGCGGCCTGGGCCGGGTTGTCGGTGAGCGCGGCGGCCGCGGGGATGTCGTCGCGGTTGAGCGCGTCGGCGAACTGCCCGGCGACGGTGTCGGGCTGGTCCGGGCCGGACGAGCAGGCGGCGAGCACGAGCATCGGTGCGGCGAACAGGACGAGAGATTTCCGGTTGGTAGGCACGCGCTCGACCTTATCCGGCCGTGGCGGATCGCGATCTCAGTCGCGCGACCAGGGCGCCTGCGCGAGGGCGGCGGCGTCGGCGTCGGCGAGGTCGATGTCGAACACTTCGGCGAGGATCTTGGGCAACTCGGTGGGCGCCAGCTCTCTCGTGTCGCTCGTGCCGTCGGGGTACTCGGTGACGAACGTGGTGCCGTCCAGCACGTGATGCACCTCCGGGTGGAAACGCTGCACATAGGGCCGGGTGGTGAAGGGGGAACGCGGCGAGGTCGACACGAAGTGATTGCCGACGGCGTAGTCGATGCGGTACTGCGGATTCACGGTGAAGCTGTGCCGGTCGACCCAGCCTTCGCGGCCGTACTGGTGCAGCACCCACAGCTCGGAATCCAGCTCCCCGCGCGTGCGCTCCAGCCGGAACTTCCATTCTCCCGCCGCGAATTCTCCGGTCTCGCCGGACAATTCGAAGGGCACGAGCGGTCCGGCGCCGAAGCCGACGTCGCACAGCCACACCCGGTCGTCGTCGGCAGTCGTCACGCGCAGCAAGGCGTGGGTGGCGGGCCGCAATCCCGCGCCCGCGCCCATGCTCACCCGGCCGCTGAGTCCGGTGACGCCGAAGCCGAGCCGTTCCAGCGCGGCCGCGAACAGTCCGACGTTCTCGTAGCAGTAGCCGCCGCGACGGCGGCGCACCATCTTGTCCTGCAGGGTAGCCAGGTCGAGCGGGATCGTCCTGCCCAGGATGATCTCGAGGTTCTCGAACGGGATCGCGGTGGTGTGTGCCCGCACCAGTTCGTGCAGCGTCCGGACGGTGGGAGCGCACTCGCCGTCGAAACCGATCCGGGCCAGATAGGCGTCCAGGTCGAGTTCGGCTCCGTTCCAGTGGTAGGCCGGGTCGGCCGGTTTGCTCATCGCGTCCTCGCTTCGTCGGTCGGTTTTTCTCGGTCAACCGCACCGGGACGCGATCATGTTCCCGGCCGCCGCCTCACGCCGCGCACTTCGCACCCGGCGGGGCGGGCGGGGTGGTGACGACGCCGTGCGCGACGTCCACGAGGTAGTCGCGATCCGGGCCGTCGACCGGTTCCGCGCCGAGCAGCAGGCGCTCGACGACGCAGCCGCCTTCGAAGAAGGCCGGGCCGACGCTGTGGTCGCCCGGGACCACGCGCCCGTTCAGGTCGCGCCCGGTGACGACGGTGTACATCGAAGTGGGCTTGCCCGCGGCGACGAGCCCGGCGCGCATCTCGACGCTCGTCGCGTAGGGCACCACGTCGTCGGCGGTGCCGTGGACGAGGAACGCGCGCCGCACGTCCATCCGGGCGGCCAGCAGTGCGGGCGAGCGTTCGACGTAGGCGAGCGGACAGGCCGCGGGCGGGCAACCACCCGCGTCGCGCTCGATCTGCGCGGGCAGCGCCGGATCGACGGCCACCGCGCCCAGCCACATCGTGAAATCGTCGGCGGGACCGTAGTTGTCGACCCAGTAGTCGAACATCCCGCGCGGACCGTGCGCCACCGCGAGACCACTGGTGATGCCGCCCTGGCTCCAGCCCCACAGCACCGTGCGCGTGATCGAGCGGTGGCTCTGCCGGTACCACTCGGTCGCGGCGACGATGTCGCGCCAGCCCGCCCACAGATTCCACTCGCCGGTGCGCCATACGCTGTCCGCGGAACGCAGGTCCATCGACAGGATCGGAGTAGCGGTGCGGCGCGCGATCGAGTCGAGATAGCCGGCGAAATCCGCCGACGACCCGTCGTGCCCGTGCACCGCGACCACCAGAGCCTGCGCCGCCACATCGCCCTCGGCGCACCGGTAGGGCTCGTACACCCGCCCGGTCGCCTCCTCCCCGTCCACGGTCACCGCCACCGGGTGGACAGCCACACCCCCGGCGCACACCTGATCCGCCGAAACCCGCGGCGCCGCAGAGGTTGTCATCACGAGCGCACCGACCAGCGCGCAGCACAGCACGAGTATCGGAGAGGCCTGGCGCATCCTCGGATGATGCCACGCCGTCGACGTGTCCCCGCGCAGACGCATCACGACGAGCAGCCCGCCCGCGGCCGCCGCGACACCCACCACACGGCAGTCATCCCCGCGCTCAGCCCGTAGGCGGCGCCGAGAAACCAGTAGGCAGCGGCCGAACCGGCGGACTGATCCCGATTTTTTGGGGGCAGGACCCGGCGTCCGCGCGCTGTTACGGTCCGGGTACTCATTTCGAGTCCGGACGGCACGGGTCCGCGCGTTCGGACGTCTTCTCATGGAGTCAGCCATGACCATCGCACCTCGCCGCATTCCCGACGCGACCCTGATCAGCACGCTGGCGGAGACCGCCGCGACGTGGCGAGGCCAGCTGCTCGCGAAACGGAACGAGTTGCGGGGCGGAACTTTTCGAGACGCGGCGGTTGCCCTGTGCGCGTGGATCGCGGTGACCGACGGCCCTGCCGCGGGCGGTGACCGCGCCACCGTGGCCGAGTTCCTCACGGCCGACCCGGTTCTGCGGAATTTCCCGGTCGACGACCTGCGTGCGCTGTTCGAGGACAACTGCAATCGGCTGGCGAACAATCCGGTCCTCGGCTGCGCGCACGTGCTACGGCAGATCGCCAAAGCGGCGGACAAGCCCGCCGAAGCGGACGCGGTGGTCCGGATCGGCATCCTGATCGGCAGCGGGGCCGGCGCCTGTGGCCCGGAGGCGATCGATGCCCTCCACGACGCCTGCCGGACCTTGCGGCTGGCTCCGGAGCACTTCGGCCTCTGAATCCGCCGAACGCTACGATTCGCCTATGCGTTCGATTGATGCCGCCGAGCGGCGCGCTCGGCTGGCTGTGCGGCACCGGCTCGCGACGCCCGAACGGTCCGGGCTGGTCGACGAGATCGCCCGCTCGCTGGTCGCCCTGCACGCGACCGATCCGGCGACCGTCTTCCTCTCGGTCGCGGCGCGTGGCAAGGGCCTCACGCCCGCGGATGTCGAACGGGCGCTCTATGAGGATCGTTCGCTGCTGCGGATGCTGGCCATGCGCCGCACCATGTTCGTGGCGCCGGGGGACCTGGTGCCGATTCTCCAGGCCTCGTGCGCGGACGCGTTGGCGCACAAGCAGCGGCGCACCTATGGCAAGTACCTGGCGCAGGCCGGTATCGGGGACGGTGACACGGCGGGCTGGTGGGCCGAGGTCGAAGCCGAGACGCACAAAGCGTTGCTCGCCCGCGGCGCGGCCACCGGCGCGCAACTGAGCAAGGACGTCCCCCGGTTGCGCACCCAGGTGAACACCGCGCCGGACAAGGCGTATTCGAAGCCGACGAACATCACCACCTGGGTGCTGGTGGCTCTGGGCTGTGAGGGCCGCATCGTGCGCGGGCGGCCGAACGGCAGCTGGGCCAGCAGTCGATACACCTGGGCGCCGATCGAGTCGTGGTTGCCCAGCGGCGTCCCGTCCGTCCCCGCCACCGAGGCTCGCGTAGAGCTGGTCCGCCGCTGGTTGCGCGCCTTCGGTCCCGCACCCGTGTCGGACGTCAAGTGGTGGACCGGATGGACTCTGGGCGAGGTTCGCGCGGCGCTCGGCGCGCTCGAGCTGGTCGAGGTCGACCTGGACGGCGTGACCGGTGTACTCCTGGCCGACGACGTGGAACCGGTCGCCGCGCCGGAACCCTGGGCGGCGCTGCTGCCGGCCCTGGATCCGACGCCGATGGGCTGGCAGGCGCGGGAGTGGTATCTCGGCCCCCACGCACCGAGCCTGTTCGATCGCAACGGGAACGTCGGCCCCACCGTGTGGTGGGACGGACGGATCGTCGGCGGCTGGGCACAGCGCAAGGACGGCGAGATCGTCTACCGCCTCCTCGAAGACGTGGGAGCCGACGCCGACGCGCTGATCGCCGCGCAAGCGCAGCGCGTCGCCGAATGGTTCGGCGAGGTGCGCACCATTCCCCGGTTCCGGACACCACTGGAACGCGAGCTCACCGCCTGACCGACCGGAGACCCGACCCGCACCGGGTAGTTTGAGCCGCATGGAGATTCGCGGATTCGCCGAGAGCGACCGGGCCGCCCTGCGCGCTTTGTTCGTGCGCGCGGGTGCGGGTTCGCCGACCGAGTCGCTGTAGGGGCATCCGGAATCCGAGGCGGCCGTCTATCTGGAGCCGTACATGGATCTGGAACCGGCGTCGCTGTTCGTCGCGGAGCACGAGGGCGAGCTGGTCGGGTATCTGACCGGCTGCGTGGGCAGCGCGGGGTTTCCCAGCGAGAGCGAGCGCATCGATCAGGCCATCCGCCGCTATCGCCTGGTGTTCCGCCGTGAGCCCGCCGGGTTCTTCGCACGCAGCATCGCCGATGTCGCGGGTGCGGCGATCCGCCGGGCTCCGACGGCGGGAGATTTCCGCGACGAGCGCTGGCCCAGCCATCTGCACATCAATGTCGCGCCGGAGGCCAGGGGCACCGGCGCGGCCGACCGGCTGATGGTCCGCTGGCTCGAGCGCCTCACCGAAACCGGTTCGCCCGGCTGCCATTTGCAGACGCTGGTGGAAAACGTCCGTGCCGTCCGGTTCTTCGAGCGCATGGGATTCACCGCCCACGGCACCGAGCCCCTGGTCCCCGGCCTGCGCTATCGCGGAGCACGAGTGCACCAGCGCACGATGGTGCGCGACAGCTGACGGGCACGCGACGGCGATCCCGGAGTCGACCGCGTGCCACTACTCCCAGCGGCGGAAGTACACCGACTTGTGCGGTCGACCGGGCTGTCGAGCCCGCCGCAGCCACTTCACCGTCACGGGTTCCGGGAAAGCAAACGCGCCCGCAAGCGACTCCCCGGTGCGGTCATAGCTCGAGGGTGGCCGAGGTCAGCTCGCACCTCGACCGCGTGTTCGAGCTCCGGGCTCGACACCGGCCGAACTCGAAGTCACGGTCCCTGCTGCCGGTGACGGTCCCGCGACCACACGGCCGAGCCGGTGTGCTGAGGATTCCGCTACATGTCCAGCCCGAGGTCGAGCACACGGACCGAGTGGGTGAGGGCGCCCACGGCGAGGTAGTCGACGCCGGTGCGGGCGTAGTCGGCGGCGACCTCGAGGCTCAGGCCGCCGGAGGACTCCAGTTTCGTTCGCGGAGACGCGGCGTTGCGGCGCTGCACGGCCGCCTGGGTCTGCCAGAGCGGGAAGTTGTCCAGCAGGACGAGTTCCACGTCCTCGGCGAGCACGGCGTCGAGCTGTTCGAGACTGTCGACTTCGACCTCGCAGGGGATGTCGGGGGCGGCGGCGCGCACCGCGCGCAGCGCCTCGACCACAGATCCCGCGGCGACCACGTGGTTGTCCTTGATCAGGGCGGCGTCACCGAGACCCATGCGGTGGTTGACACCGCCGCCGACGCGCACGGCGTACTTCTGCAGCGCGCGCAGGCCGGGCAGCGTCTTGCGGCTGTCCCGGATGCGGCAGGAGGTGCCCGCGACGGCGTCCACCCATGCGGCCGTCGCCGTCGCGATGCCGGACAGATGGCATACCAGGTTGAGCATGGTGCGCTCGGCGGTGAGCAGCCCGCGAGTCGGCGCGATCAGGGTCAGCACGGACTGTCCCGGCGAGACCCGGGTACCGTCGGCGACGCGATCGGTGATCTCGTAGTCGCCCGCGCCGATCACCTCGTCGAGCACGAGCAACCCGGCGTCGAGCCCGGCCACGGTCCCCGGCTCCCGCGACACCACCGACGCCTTGATGACCGCGTCCGCGGGCACGGTCGCTGTCGTCGTGACGTCCGGGCCGTAGCGCAGGTCCTCGGACAGCGCGGCGCGGATGATCCGCAGCACCTCGTCGCGATCCAGGGCGGCATCCAGGGCCATCGAAGTTCCTCTCTCGCCGAGCGGGGCCGGTGGACGGCTCGGCGGCTGTCGTCAGGGGATGGGCGCGTACTCGGGTACGCCGTCGTTGTTCAGCCGGATCGGGAGGCCGTGACGGAGTTCGGGAACGGCGTCCGGGTGGTCGGACCGGGTGTGACAGCCGCGGCTCTCGGTGCGGGCGAGCGCGGCCAGCAGCAGCGTGCGGGCGGCGAGGGTGAGCGCGGCGTCCTCGATCCCGGCGATCGGGTGGGTGAGGGTGGTGTTCGTGTCGCGCCGGGTGACCACGTCATCGAGCCGCTTGAGCGCTTCGGCCAGACCGGCGCGGTCGCGGACCACCGAGGCGTGCGTGGTCATCAGACCCTGCACCACCTCACGGGCGGCGTAATCGGCGGTGCGAGCGGGTAGCTCGCGCACCCCGGCCCGCTCGCCGAGCCGTTCGGCGGCGGCGGCCCCGGCGCGCTCACCGACCACCAGTCCCTCGAGCAAGCTGTTGGAGGCCAACCGGTTCGCCCCGTGCAGACCTGTGCGCGCGACCTCACCGGCCGCGTACAGACCGGGCACTCCGGTGCGGCCGTGGGTGTCGGTGACGACTCCCCCGCACTGATAGTGCGCGGCGGGCGCGACCGGGATCAGGTCCGTGCGCGGATCGATGCCCGCGGCCAGGCACGAGGCGGTGATCGTCGGAAACCGTCGACCGAAGCCGTCGATCGACCGCGCATCGAGGTAGACGTGCTCGGCGCCGATCGCCCGCATGCGGGCGGCGATGGCACGGGAGACCACGTCGCGGGGGGCGAGGTCGCCGCGCGGATGCACCCCCGCGGTCACCGGATCGCCTTCGGTGTCGACGAGCGTCCCGCCTTCGCCGCGCACCGCTTCGCTGATCAGCGGCCTGCGCCCCATCCCTCCCGGGGTGTAGAGCACGGTCGGATGGAACTGCACGAACTCGAGATCGGCGACGGTCGCGCCGGCCCGCAGCCCGAGCGCGACGCCGTCGGCGGTGGCGCCGGGCGGATTGGTGCTCAGCGCGTACAACTGTCCGAGCCCGCCGGTGGCCAGCAGCACAGCGGGGGCGTGCACGACACCGAAGCCCTTGTCCGACACCGCGACCACGCCCCGCACACCGTTCGGGCCGGTGACGATCTCGGCGACCGCGGCGCCGAACAGCACCGGCAGACCGGCCTCGTTCAGCGCCCGCTGCACCTCCGCGCCCGTGGCGTCGCCACCGGCGTGGATGATCCGGCGGGTGCTGTGCCCGCCCTCGCGGGTCCGCGAGATCTGGCCGTCGCGGCCGAGGTCGAACACCGCGCCCAAATCGGTCAGCGCGGCCACCGCGGCCTGCCCGCCCGCGACGATGGAGCGCACGGCGTCCACGTCGCACAGGCCCGCGCCCGCCTCCACCGTGTCGTGCACGTGCGACTCGACCGAATCCCCGTGCGGCGCCACCACGGCGATGCCGCCCTGGGCGTACTGGGTGGAGGTGTCGGTCGGCCCGCCTTTGCTGAGCGTGAGCACCCGCAGGCCACGCAGTGACGCGGTACGCGCCGCGGTCAGTCCCGCGACGCCGCCGCCGATCACCACCAGATCGGCCTCGGCCTCCCAGTCACCCACCGCCGCACGGGTAGCGGTCGGGCTCATTCACCGCCGCCGGGATTGCCGATAGCGATCATCCGCTGCACCGAATTGCGGCCCAGCGCGGCGGTTTCCGGATCGACATGGACTTCGTCGCGACCTTCCACCAGGCAGCGCAGCAGCGCCGCCGGGGTGATCATCTTCATGTACTTGCACGAGGCCCGGTCGTTCACCGCCTGGAAGTCGATGCCGGGAGCGGCCTTGCGCAGCTGGTGCAGCATGCCGACCTCGGTGGCCACCAGCACCTGATTCGACTTCGCCGCCTTGGCCGCGTCGATCATGCCGCCGGTGGACAGGATGTGCACCCGCTCGGCCGGGAACGCGCCCTCCCCCGCCAGGTACAGCGCCGAGGTGGCGCAGCCGCATTCGGGGTGCACGAACAGCTCCGCGTCGGGATGGGTGCGGGCCTGCTCGGTCAGCTCCTCGCCGTTGATGCCCGCGTGCACGTGGCATTCACCCGCCCAGATGTGCATGTTCGCGCGGCCGGTGACCCGCTTGACGTGCGCGCCGAGGAACTGGTCCGGCAAGAACAGCACCTCACGGTCCGGGTCGATCGAGGCGACTACGTCGACCGCGTTGGACGAGGTGCAGCAGATGTCGGTGAGCGCCTTCACCTCGGCCGTGGTGTTCACGTAGGAGACGACCACCGCGTTCGGGTGCTCGGCTTTCCACGCGCGCAGTTCGTCGGCCGTGATGGAGTCGGCGAGCGAACATCCGGCGCGCTGATCCGGGATGAGCACGGTCTTCGCCGGGCTGAGAATCTTGGCGGTCTCGGCCATGAAGTGCACGCCGCAGAACACGATGGTGTCCTCGGGCGCCTCGGCCGCGATCCGCGACAGCGCCAGCGAATCGCCGACGTGGTCGGCCACGTCCTGGATCGCGGGCAACTGGTAGTTGTGCGCCAGGATCGTCGCGTTGCGCTCCCGCGCCAGCCGCTTGACTTCCCGCGCCCACTCCGGCGATGCCTCGACACCCGCGAACCCGGACGGCCCGTCGAACACCTGCCCCATCAGCGGGGGCGCCAGTTTCGCACCCGTCGTCGCCATGGATGGCTCCCTTCCTCGTGCGGTCGGCTACCCGCCGATTCGCACCAAACCAGGTTTTCGACTTACAATCGAAAACGTGGCCCATAGTAGCACCATCCACGAATCGCTCACCGCGGTGTTCCAGGTTCGCCGCTTCCCGAAGAACGTCACCGCAGGTCACAGCGCAGCGGAGCGCGCGGAAGAGTTGACGCGGCGGTGCCCGCCCGATCAGCGGACCGAACTGGCGGTGTTGCTGTGGGAACGCGCTCTCGACCCGCAGAAGGGCACCTGGTCACTGCCGGGCGGCAGGCTCGGTGACGACGAGGACCTCGACACCTCCGCGCGCCGCCAGCTCGCCGAGAAGGTCGACGTGCGCGAGCTGAGCCACCTGGAACAGCTCTCGGTGTTCAGCGCCCCCGACCGGGTGCCGAGCCCGCGGCGCATCGCCTCGGCCTACCTCGGACTGGTGCCGCTGACCGCCGATCCCCAGCTGCCCCCGGACACCGCGTGGCACCCGGTCGCGGCACTGCCGGACATGTCCTTCGATCACCGCACGGTGGTCGACCACGCCCGCACCCGGCTGGCGGCGAAACTGTCCTACACGAATATCGCCTTCGCCCTCGCACCGGACCGGTTCACCATGTCCACCTTGCGCGAAATCTACTGCGCCGCATTGGGCTACGATGTGGACACCACGAACCTCCAGCGAGTTCTCTCCCGCCGCAGAGTGATCACGCCCACCGGCGCCACCGCCGCGCCCGGCCGCGCGGGCGGCCGCCCCGCCGCGGTCTACCGCTTCACCGGCTCCGGCCTGCGCGTGACGGACGAATTCGCCGCCCTCCGTCCGCCCGGCCCCTCCTGAGCTGCTGCCTTCGCCAGCGCAGCTCGACCCCTGTAGACAAGACCCGTCCGCGCCTGCTCTCGAAGCACAAGTGCGCACGCGGCTTTCGGCAAGCGTCGAAGTAGGCGCCGAGGACATCGGCTTCACCGCCGATGGGCGTCGGCGACCAGGAACTGAGCAGCGTGATGAGGCCGCGATTACTGGTCGGTGGTTTTGCGGTGCTTGTCCCTGCGGCGGTACTGCCGCTTGCTGGGTATCGGACGCGCGGCGTTGCTGCGCCGCAAGGCGTCTCGGCGGCGCCATGCCGCCAGATCGGCGCGCTCGCTCGCCGCGGGAGGCGCGTCGGCCATCGCATGACGTGCGGGATTCACGGCCGGTCCCCCTTTCGCGTATCCGGCTACTCCGGTTCACACCGTATCGCCGCGCGGGTTCGGCCTCCACCGATTTTCACCGTGGGCGGGCCGGCGAGCGCGTCGGCGAAGAGCTCACCGCATCCTTCGGCCACGCCCAGCGCCGTCGCGATAGGGCCCTCAGCCCTACCGTTGGCTCGGGAGATCCAGTTCGGCCACCTTGACCAGGCCCGTCTCTTGCCGAGCGGTCTCCAGCGTGAACCGGGCGCGGCGGCCCCGGACGTCGAGGGAGGCGATCGAATTGCCGAAGTGCGGGCCGCTGATCTTGCGCCAGCGGACCGGATCGGGTGAGAGCCCACGCCGATCCGCGAGCCACCGCAGCGCCGACGCGATCGGCGCCGCCCACGACAGCGCGAACGCGGGCTGGAACATCTTCGGTGGCTCGTTGTGCACCGGCGAACACACCAATTGCAGCACTTGTGATTTCGTCGGCTCCGCGTAACCGGCGACGGCGACGTAGCTGTGGTGCACGTCCCCGGAAAGCACGCAGATCGTGCTCGGCGACTCCGGGGCGGTACCCAGCCGGTGGATCAGCCGCGCGAGCCGTTCGAACGACGCGCGGAACGCGGGCCAATGCTCCAGATCCGCTGCCTGCCTGACCTTTTCGCCCAGTCTTCCGCGCCATCCCGGCAGGTCCGCCGCCCGCTCGTTGAGCGATTGGAAGTGGCTCAGCGCGTGCGGCATCAGCCACGGCAGGGACGATCCGATCAGCAGGTGGTCGACGTCGCCCGCGGCGTTCTCCTCGATCCAGTCGAATTCCTCGGACCCGACGATGAGGCGCTGACCGTCGAGGATCCGGCCACCGCGGGTGTCGATCACCAGCAGCCGGACGCGGCCGAAGTCACGGCGGTAACTCCACCGGGTGGGCTTACGACCGTCGACCTCCTTGTCGGCCTGCTCGGCGAAATTCTCCAGCAGACCTTGCACGTCGTCGCCCGCCTCGGTGACCTCGCGGTAGAGGGTGTTGCGCGCCAGTTCGTCCGGGCCGAGGTTGCCGATGTGCTGATACACCCAGTAGGACGCGAGTCCGGCGCGGATGCGCTGGTTCCACCACGGCTTGCGCGCCATCTGTTCGCGCCAGGTACGCGAGGTGTTCCAGTCGTCGCGTACGTCGTGGTCGTCGAAGATCATCGACGTCGGCACGGTCGACATCAGCCAGCGGATCTCCGGGTCCGCCCACGACTCGTGGTAGAGCTCGGCGTACTCGCGGAAGGACACCACCTCGCCCTGCGGCTCCTGCCCGCCGCGCCGCCGTGCCAGCCACTCCTTCATCCGCGGGGTCGGCTCGTCGGCGTAGACCTGGTCACCGAGCAACAGCAGGGCATCCGGCCATTCCTCCTCCGGCAGTCCCGTCATGCGCGCGGCGTACGCGTCCAGCGCGTCCGCTCCGAGCTTGTCCGCCTCGAGCACCCCCGGCGTGGCCTTGGCCGCCCGGCACGACCCGAACAAGATCTTCTCGACGGGCCGCGTACGGATGCGGCACGGCGGAAACTCCGATTCCGGCTCCGGCCAGACCGGCACACCGTCGAGCCGCACCTGGTAGGGCACCGACTGGCCTGGTTCCAGCCCGTCGATCACGACCAGCGCGAAGTGCTGCTCCTCCACATGGAACGTGCGGGCGCGCCGTCCCAGAACGTCCACTTCGCACGCAGCATCGGTTTCCACCCAGACGGTCGCCGAAGTCGCGTCGACATGCCGCAACACCGGCCCCAATACCAATTCCGCCATAACAACCGACGTTACGTCCACATGCGCGCTCCGGCATGATTACCGACTCGGCGCGATGAACACGGGCCTTCCGGTGTGCGGTGATGCCGGCGGCAGCCTGGTGACGCTGCTGGGACCGCGGGTTCGCCCATGGTGTCGGTTAGCTCACAAACCGCTGCTGGGGTATCGGGAAATGCCGATCCATGGCAGGGTGGATCCGTGAGATCAGGCTTATCGATGTGATTCGCTTGGCTCATCTACAGAAAAGATTGAAGTAAAGCAATGGCTCAAGGCAGTGTGAAGTGGTTTAACAGCGAAAAGGGCTTCGGCTTCATCGCGCAAGACGGCGGCGGCGCCGACGTGTTCGTTCATTACTCCGCCGTGTCCGGCTCGGGATTCAAGTCCCTGGAAGAAGGACAGCGCGTGGAGTTCGAGATCGGCCAAGGTCAGAAGGGCCCCCAGGCCCAGGACGTTCGCGCGATCTGATCGACGTAGCCAGGTGAAAGCCCCGCACCCACAGGGTGCGGGGCTTTTGCGTATACGCCAGTCGATGATCGACGGCACATGGTCGCGGCAACGCGCGAGAAGGGTCCTCCACCATGTGCGTCGATCATGAGGGGTCATGGAGGAAAGCGATGATCGCGGTGAGGTCGGGGCGGTAGCCGGAGGTCGTGTCGACCTCGAGTGACGGCGCGTCGAGGGCGATGCGTTGGAACGCGGCAGGCGTCGGTGGCGGGTGGTCGGGATCGGAATGGGCGCGGCGGAGTGGATCGGCTCGGCGGCGCTGGTGGATTCGCGCGGTCGTCAGAGCCGGATCGGTCACGCAGTGGACGACGCGCAGCCGTGCGTGGGCTTGCAACGGTGTGAGGCCCGGACGCCACAGCCGGTCCTGGAAGGCGGCTTCGGCAACCACGGTGACGCCGGCCCGCACGAGGAGCTCCAGCGTCTGGAAGAACACCGGCAGAGTGCGCAGGTTCAGTTCATCCGAGCGGTCCGGGGCGTAGTTCCCCGTCGCATGCACCATTCCCTCTTTGATCTCGTCCCGGCAGATGGCAGGGCAGCCGATCGACCGGGCAAGGGCGTGTGCGAGCGTCGTCTTGCCGGACCCGGGTGGGCCGCTGACGACGACGAGGGTGGGGAGCGTATCCGGTTCGTCGGCCATTCCCGCACCGTAGTACCACTCGAATTGCCAAGCTCCCGCGCTCTCGGCACGAGTGTGACATCGCGCCGTCGCATACGAAGTCTGCGACGACCCCTCGTTCAGGCGGACTTCATCTCCGGGCCGGGCGGCGGCGCTTCGGTCCGCTGCGCCACGCGCGCTCCTGCCCAGAAGACCAGCTCCACCAGCCAGAACAGCAGGAGGAACACGGTTACCACGGTCACGGGGACGGCGAGGAAGAGCACCGATGGGACGGCGACGACGACGAAGCGGGCGAAGTCGGCCGTGCTCGCGCCGCTCAACCGGTGGGCCGCGCGCACGGCCGCCCACATCATCCAGCGGCGCGGCAGCGAGACGCCGAGCTCGTGCAGGCTGCGGCGGAAGACGCCGTCGGCGTCGGCCACGCTCACCGCGGTCGAGTTGAGCAGATAGTCGTGCAGGATCGCGGCGCGGGTGTAGACGCCGTAGCGCGGTATCAGCCAGACGAGAGCGCGCGGCACCGAGGCGAAGTCGGTGCGGAAACCTGCGGGGATCACGAATTCCTCGGTCGCGCCGCGATAGACGAGCGGTTCGGTCACCCGCCAGAATCCGGCATCGAGTTCTTCGACGATCGGCCCGCCACCGACAAAGGTCACGTCCTGTTCCTTCCGCGCACTACCCCACCCCACGGTGGTTCGGCAAAGCCTCCCGGCGGCGGTGACGTGCCGGACGACGCGTCAGTACCGCGGGTGGGATTCGGGCACCGAATACCCTTCCCTGGCAGGCTCGTAGCCACGATAAGGGAGCTCTACCCCGCTCGCAGCTTCACCGTAGGGAGTCAGAGTGCCTCGGGTGTCGAAGGTGTCCACTCGGTCCCGGGCGGTGCGGCGGCCGCTGCCGAGATCCTCCGAAACACTGAGGGCGGCAAGAAACAGCATGGCGAACGACGCGATCAGCGGCTGCACGATCAGCGCGAGCGCACTGCCCAATTCGATCGGCAAGGCGACGATCTGTCCGACCGGCGGGTCGTTGGGCCGCGGATGCAGCCAGGCGGCGACCTGCTCGCCCACGCCCGCCATCACCACCGCGCCCACAGCGGAGCCGATCAGCAGGCCGAGTTGCAGCAATGGTCCGCGCGCCGAGCGCCACCGCCACGCGGCCAGCGCCGAGAGCAGTCCCAGCACCGCCCCCGCGAGCAGGAACATCGCCAGCGCGTCGAACTGATGCGCGCTCTCACCGGTCAGCGCGACCCCGCGCCCCGGCTCGACCACCAGCAGCCGCTCGGTCGGCGCCGACACGCCCCATCCGGCGCCGGCGATCGCGCTGACGATCACCACGGAGACGGCGACCAGCGCCGCCGAGCGCACCTCGCTCCCGGCCGACGCCACTAGCGGCGTTCCAGTTCGGCCGAGTCGATGACGCCGTGCCGCGAGCACCTGGCCCACCAGCCGTCCGGGCTGACCTGCACGATCATGCGGCGCCCGCACTGCTCGCAGAACCGCGGCGGCTCCAAGCCCAGCGCGGCGGCGGCCGGGATCGCGTCGTCGAGACCCGGCACGATTCGCTTGCCGGTGAACGGGTTGTAGCGCTCGTCCATGTCCATGACAGTACTCATGCTCGCCTGCCTGTTCGTCGCAACCGAGCCGGTCAGAGCGTTTCGTTGAGCGCCTTGATCGGCATCTTCAGCTCGCCGAGCAGATCCAGGTCCTGTTCGGCCGGACGGCCCAGGGTGGTCAGGTAGTTGCCGACGATGACGGCGTTGATGCCGCCCAGGATGCCCTGCTTGGCGCCGAGATCGCCCAAGGTGATCTCGCGGCCACCCGCGAAACGCAACATGGTGCGCGGCAGCGCGAGCCGGAACGCGGCGACGGCGCGCAACGCGTCGGACGCGGGCAGCACCTCGAGGTCGCCGAAGGGGGTGCCCGGCCGGGGATTGAGGAAGTTCAACGGCACCTCGTCGGGCTCGAGCTCGGCCAGGTTCGCGGCGAATTCGGCGCGCTGCTCCAAGGTTTCGCCCATGCCGAGGATGCCGCCGCAGCAGACCTCCATGCCCGCTTCGCGGACCATGCGCAGGGTGTCCCAGCGCTCCTCCCAGGTGTGCGTGGTGACCACGTTCGGGAAGTAGGAGCGGGAGGTCTCCAGGTTGTGGTTGTAGCGGTGCACGCCCATGGCGGCCAGTTGGTCGACCTGCTCCTGGGTGAGCATGCCCAGCGAGCAGGCCACCTGGATGTCGACCTCGTTGCGGATCGCCTCGACGCCCGCGGCGACCTGGGCCATCAGGCGCTCGTCCGGACCGCGCACGGCGGCCACGATGCAGAATTCGGTGGCCCCGGTCTTCGCGGTCTGCTTGGCGGCCTCGACCAGGCTCGGGATGTCCAGCCATGCGGCGCGCACCGGGGACTGGAACAGGCCCGACTGCGAGCAGAAGTGACAGTCCTCGGGACAGCCGCCGGTCTTGAGGCTGATGATGCCCTCCACCTCCACCTCGGGGCCGCACCACTTCATGCGCACCTCGTGGGCCAAGGCGAGCAACTCCTCGAGCCGGTCGTCACCCAGGCGTAGCACCTCCAGCGTCTGCTCCTGATCGAGCCCCTCGCCGCGCTCGAGCACCTGCTCGCGGGCGATCGACAGGATCTCGGTGTCTACGGGTGCCTGGGTCACAGCACGAATCCCTTCGTCCGGCCGAGGTGGCCGTGCAACTTGAACGGTGTTCAGGCTAGGGTAGCGGTAGGAGTGAGTCAAAGCACGACGAGAGGGCATCGAGTGCAACTGCACCGGGCGGACGTGGTCGACGGCGCCATCGCGATCCTGGACCGATACGGCCTGGCCGACCTCACCATGCGCCGGTTGGCCGGTTCCCTCCAGGTCCAGCCGGGCGCGTTGTATTGGCATTTCCCCAACAAGCAGGCGCTGCTCGGCGCGGTCGCGGACAAGATCCTCGCGCCCATGGAGGACCCGATCGAGGCCGGGGAATGGTCCGGGCAGATCACCGAATTGGCTCACCGGCTGCGGAACTGCCTGCTGGCCTATCGCGACGGGGCCGAATTGGTTTCGGCGACATACGCTTCCCGGCTCACCACGAGCAAGGGGCGGGAACGTCTGGCGAGCGCGGCGATTCGCGCGGGCATGCCGCGCGAGGAGGCCGAACTCGCGGCGTTCACACTGCTCTACTACGTTCTCGGCGAGACCGTCGACGAGCAGTCGCGGATGCAGATGGACTCGGTGGGCGCCCTGCCCGACGACGCGTCGCCACTGGAGGAGACCCCGGACGCCACAGCCCGTTTCGACTTCGGTCTGCAATTGTTCGTCGCGGGTGTGCGCCACCTGCTCGGCACCCGGGTCCGCTGACCTGCTAGCCACCTGCCGGACACCGGGCTCCCAGCGACGAGGGATTCGGTCGGGGTTCCGCGCTCGGTGACGTGCGGAACCGTTGGCTGTGCATCGGTCTCGCCGTTCGGTCCCCGGCCGATGAGCGAGCGGTCTGGCACGATCGGTGCGACGCTGGATGGCCGCTCGACCGACGGGCATCTCCCGGCTTCGGGCCGCGACTCGGGCTCACCTCGTCCCTTCATGCGACCGCGGTGACGGCCGGACCGCACCGGGAAACCAGAGGTGCATCGTGTACGCGCCCGCCGCGGCGGCGAGCGCGAGCGCGACGGCCGCCGCACCGAGCACGGTGACGGCGCTGATCGCGCCCACCGCCACCGGTCCCGCGAACATGCCGATGTCGTGGGTCAGCCGCCAGGCTCCGAGGAATTCCGCGCGCTGCCCGTCGGGTGCGACGTCGGCGCCGACCGTCATGATCAGCCCGTTGCTCATTCCGTTGGCGAGCCCGAGCAGCACGGCGGCGCAGCCGAGGCCGAGCACCGTCGAGGTGAACGGCAGCGAACCGAAACCGGCGGCGAACAGGATCATCGACGGCACGCCGGTGGCGCGCCTGCCGTAGCGATCCAGCCAGACCCCCGCCGGATAGGACAGCAGCACGTCCACCGCTCCCGCCAGGCCGAAGATCAGACTGGTGGTCGAAGCGCTCAACCCGATGTGCGCCGCCCACAGCGGCAGCAGCGCCAGCCGCGACGCCCGTGCCGCGCCGACCAGCAACGCGGCCGAGCCGAGCGTGCCGAGGGTTCTGCGGTGCTCGACCACGATCGCTCCCAGCGAAGCCCGCGCGCCTGTCTCGCCCGGCCCGTCGGGTGACCGGATCGCCGCCATGGCCGCGCCGGAGATCACCGTGGTCGCCAATTGCAACCACAGCGCGCCGTTCGGGCCGAGGGAGTGCACCACGGCCGCACCGAGGAACGGTCCGCAGAAGAACCCCAGCCGCATCGAACCGGCCAGCGTCGACATCGCGCGCCCGAGGTCGCCCACGGGCACCACGGCCACGAGGTAGGTCTGGCGAGCCAGGCCCCACACCGCGCCCGCCGCGCCGCCCAGCAGCATTCCCAGGGCGAGCACCCCGACGTTGGGCGCGAAGATCGCCGCGAGCACCCCGACGCCCCCGATCACCGACCCCACCGCCATCGCGCCGCGTTCCCCGAACCTGGCGACGGCCCTTCCCGCGGGCAGATCGGTGAGCACCATCCCCAACCCGGACAGCGCGACGATGACCCCGGCCAGTCCGGCCGACGCGCCCAGGTCCAGCGCGCGCAGCGCGTACATCGGCGCCGCCGCGCCGGACCCGATGCCGTACACCACCATCGGAACGAACACGGTCCAGGTCAGCGACCGCAATCGCACCGGGTTCGCGACCGCACCGACCACGACGGACCGCTCGTTCATCGCCGAGTCACCGTACGGCAAGAACATCCCCGAGTCCGTGAGGCCACCCGCCGCGCACTGCTCCAACCGGTCACCCGCCGCCCGAACCCGCTGCTCGCGGCGTTCGATCCGGGCCGCCGCCCCCACGATTCGGCGGGAGCCCGCAGGACCGCGCGGCAACTCCGCACACTGGATTCGGTCATCCGCGCGACGCGAGCAGCGAATCCAGCCGATGACGCAATCCGGTCGCGCACCCGATCGCGACCGACGACTGTGCGCTCGTTGCCCGTCACCCACGCCACCGCGCGAGCACTCTCCGACCACACACCCACGGCCCGCGAGCGGCCCCGGGTGTGACCGATAATCGACCGCTGGTTCGGGCCGGGCCGCGCGCCGCGCGAATCGGCGAGAACCCGTAGGGCGCTCAGTGAGCGGGGCACGGCACCGACCGGCTCCCGACCGGCCGCGCGAGTCCGGTCCATGGCGGGCACCGGCGTGGTGGGACGTCGGACAGCTCGGTGCGCCCGCGCCCCGGCGGGACAGTCGGTTTCGCCGGTGCCGCTCACCGGGTCAGCGCGGGCTGCCGGGCGAAACGGCTCTCGGGACGGGGTAGGCCGAAGTGGTCACGCAGGGTGGTGCCGGTGTACTCGGTGCGGAACAGTCCGCGCTGCTGCAAGATCGGCACGACCGTTTCGGCGAAGACCTCCAGTCCACCCGGGTAGTACGGCGGCATCACGTTGAAACCGTCGGCGGCGCCGCCGCGGAACCATTCCTCGATGGTGTCGGCGACCTGCTCGGGGGTTCCGGCGAACACCCGGTGACCGCGCGCACCGGCGAGGCGGTGCAGCAGACCACGGACAGTCGGCCGTTCCCGCTGCACGATCCCCGCCACGACTTGCAACCGGCTCTGGCCGTTGTCGGTGACATCGCCCGCGGCGTCGAACAAATCGGCCGGAATCGGCTCGTCCAGCGCCAGGTGCCGCAGGCTGATCCCGACGATGCCCTCGAGCTGTGCCAACCCGTACTCCGGCACGGTGAGCTCGTTGAACTCCTGTTCCAATTTCTTGGCCGCCGCCTCGGTGTCGGCGATGAACGGGCTGATCCCGGGCAGGATCTTGACGTGCTCGGGGTCGCGGCCGAAGCTGCGGGCCCGCTGTTTGATGTCGGCGTAGAACGCCTGCGCGTCGCTGAGGCGCTGATGCGCGGTGAAGATCGCCTCGGCGTACTTGCCCGCGAACGCCCGGCCGTCGTTCGACGCGCCCGCCTGCACCAGCACCGGGTAGCCCTGCGGCGTGCGCGGCGCGTTGAACGGCCCACGCACCCGCAGGTATTCGCCCTCGAAGTCGACCCGGTGAATCTTCTCCGGGTCGGCGTACACGCCGGAGGCCCGGTCCCCGACGATGGCGTCGTCCTCCCAGCTGTCCCACAGCGCGGTCACGGCGTCGACGAACTCCCGCGCCCGCGCGTACCGTTCGGCGTGGTCGGGATGCTTGTCCAAACCGAAGTTCGCCGCGGCGAGATCGGTTCCGGTGGTGACGATGTTCCAGCCCGCGCGGCCGCCGGAGATGTGGTCCAGCGTGGAGAACAGCCTGGCGAGGTTGTAGGGCTCGTAGTACGTGGTCGACGCGGTGGCGATGAGGCCGAGGTGCGTCGTCGCCGTGGCGATGGCGGTGAGCAGGGTGATCGGCTCGAGGCCGGAGGCCGCGTTGTGCCGTACGTTGGTGCGCAGCGCTGGACCGTCGGCGAAGAACACCGCGTCCAGCTTCGCCGCTTCGGCGGTGCGTCCGATCTCTTGGTAGTAGGCGACGTCGTAGATCCGGTCGGGACTGCTCCACGGATGCCGCCAGGCGGCCTCGTGGTGACCGGAGGGATAGATGAAGGCGTTGAGACTGAGTTGGCGCGGTGCGGTCATGAGGCTTTCTTCTCGTCGGTATGCGTGTCCGCGACGTCGACACCCAGGCTGGCCAGCAGCAGGGATCGGTGCCGCAGGAAGGCGGGATCGCCGTGGCGGCGCGGGCGTTCCAGGTCGATGCGCTGGTCCACCGCGAGGTGCCCGTCATCGAGCACCAGCACGCGGTCGGCGAGCAGCACCGCCTCGTCCACATCGTGGGTGACCAGCAGGACGGCGGGGCGATGCCGGGCGCACAGGTCCTGCAACAGCGCGTGCATCTTGATCCTGGTCAGCGCGTCCAGCGCGCCGAACGGTTCGTCCGCCAGCAGCAGCTCCGGCTCGCGCACCAGCGAACGCGCCAGGGCGACGCGCTGTTGCTCACCGCCGGAAAGTTCCTTGGGCCATGCTTTCTCGCGGCCCGCGAGGCCGACCTCCGCCAGCGCCGCGCGACCGCGACCGGCCACGTCCGCGCCACCGAGGCCGAGGGTCACGTTCTCCAGCACGCGCGCCCAGGGCAGCAACCGGGAGTCCTGGAACACCACCGAGCGCTCGGTGGGCACTCTCAGCTCACCGGATCCGGTTACGTCGTAATCCAATTCGGCCAGCGCCCGCAGCAGCGTGCTCTTGCCCGAACCACTGCGGCCCAGCAGCGCGACGAACTCGCCGCGGGCGATATCGATGTCGAGGTCGCGCAGCACGACCCGGTCGCCGAAGCCACGGCGCAGCCGCCGGGCGCGGACGACGTTCAGTCCCCGAGTGTCTGTCGCCATGACAGCGCCTTCCTTTCCACGGCGCGCACCAGGATGTCGCCGAACAGGCCCAGCAGGCCGTAGATCACCAGGCCGACCACGATGATGTCGATCTGGCCGTAGGTGCGGGCCTGGGTCATGAGGTATCCGATGCCGCTGGTGGCGTTGACCTGTTCCACCACGACCAGCGCCAGCCACGAGATGGTGGCCCCGAGCCGCAGACCGGTGAAGAATCCGGGCAGCGATCCCGGCAGCGCGATCCGGCGGACGAACCCCCACCGCGACAGATCCACAGTCTGGGCGAGTTCCACATACCTGGCGTCGACGCTGCGCAGATGCGCGTGCGTATTCAAGTAGATCGGGACAGCCACGCTGGTGGTGATCACCAGCAGCTTCATTTCCTCGCCGATGCCGAACCACACGATGAACAGCGGGATCAGCGCGAGCGTCGGAATGGCGCGTTTGATCTGAATAGGGCCGTCCACCAGCGCTTCACCGAGCCGGCTCAGCCCGGCCAGCAGCGCGAGCACCACACCGATCGCGACACCGATCCCGAGCCCGATGGCGGCGCGCTGCACCGAGGTGAGCAGGTTGCTCTGCAGTCGGCCGTCGGCGAGCAGGTCACCGGCGGTCTGCGCGACCGTCCACGGTGCGGGCAAGGTTTCCGGATCCAGTGCGCCGGAGGCGGATCCGGCGACCCACGCGGCGATCAGCAACGTCGGTCCCAACGCGATACCGAACGGGATCGGGCGGCCCGGTCCCAGGCGCGGCCTGCTCGGTTTGCGTTTCGCCAGGACCGGTTCCGCGTCGGGGCGACCGAGGCCGATGCGGCGCAGCACGGTGGCGTCGAGGGTGGCCATCAACGCGCCTTCGGTTCGAACGACGCGCCGCTCTCGGTGACCGCCTGGGTGATCGCGGCGTCGAAGCGCAGGTCGAAGCCGTCGGCCGCCCGCACCTTCTTGGGCAGCTCACCCGCCTCGGCGATGGCGTCGATGGTGGATTGCTGACGGTCGATCAGTCGCTGGTCCAGGTGTGGGAAGACGTAGACGCCAAGCGATTGCACGATCCGTTCGGCGTCCTCGGCGCTGACCTTCTGGTTCTCCACGTAGTAGCGGCGCGCCCACTCCTGCGGATGGGTGTTGGCCCACTGGTAGGCCCGCACGAAGGCGCCGACCAGGGCGCGGGTGGCGGCCGCCTCGGCCGGGTCCTGCACGACGGCCCGACGGGCGTAGAGGTAGGCGAGGCCGCTGTAGACGCCCGCGGTCTCGGAGTCCGGTACGAGAGAGGTGCCCGGCGTGCGCAGCAACCGGGTGACGTTCGGTTCGATCAGCGGCGCGACGTCGACCTGGCCGGTGCGCACGGCATCGAGGAACTCGGCCAGTTGCAGCCGGACCAGCTGCACGTCGGAGGTGGTGAGTCCGGCTCTGTCGAGGGCGCGCAGCACGGCGGCCTGCTGGGCGGTGCCCTCGGCGTAGGCGATCTTCTTGCCCTTCAGGTCCGCCAGCCGCGTTACCGACTTGCCCGGCGCCACCGCCAGTTTCAAAGCGGTGGTGCTGGTCTGGTAGGACGCGACGATCGGAACGTCCTGCCCCGCCACCAGGGCGTGGATCGGCGGGACGTCGCCGACCTGCGCTACGTCGGCGGCGCCCGCGCGGAACGCCTCCAGGATGGCGGGGCCGCCGACGAAGTTGGCGAACTCCACCTCGAAGGGGAGCTTGTCGAGTTCACCGGACAGGCGCAGGACCGATTGCAGGCGCTCTTGCTGGTCGGCGATCACGAGGGTGGTCCCGGGGGGAACCTCGGTCGGCAGTGGCCCGTCGGCTGTGGGACCGACCGGCTTGTCGTCGTTCGCGCAGCCGGTGAGTCCGAGAGTCGCAACGGTTGCCACGGCGAGCAATGCGGCGGTCGTGCGGCCGCGGAGGCCGGACCGGAACGTGCTGGGTCGGAACATAGGCGAATTGAAACAGCGCCACAGCGGCCGGAGAACGGTTTGTCTCAGCCTGGTTCGAACCCGGTCAGCGGTGCGGCGCGGCCACCGTCGTCGACCGAACCTGTTGCTGATAGCGCTGCATGAACGGCAGGATCTGCTGCTCGATCACCGTGTTGTATTCCCGGGGGCGCTGCATCGGGTTGGCGTGCCCGGTGTTTCGGGCGAGCACCACCAGCAGTGTGCCGTCCACCCCGCCGGACCGCTCGATCAGCACTTGATGGGAGTGCTCGACATCGACGACGCGGTCACGTCCCGGGTCGCGCGGACGGATGAAAACGATGGCGGGCCGCGGCTTCTCGGCCGTGGGCTCGGCCAGGGAACGCAAGTTGTCCGCCGCTCCACCGGCCACGATGGCGGTGAACTGGGACTCGATCAAGCCGTTGCTCGCGGCGTCACGCGAGACGATCTTCTCCCGCAGCACCTCCGAGACCACCTTGCCCAGCTCATGGAGCCGGATGCCGGGCAGCCCGTCGCCGCGGTCGAGGAACCGGTCCCGGCGGGCATAGGTCTCCACGGCCAGCCGGAGCGTGCGGCTTTCCCGGGCGCCGGGCAGCCAGCCCATCCAGCGCAGCATGTCCTCGCCGCGGCCGCGGCTCTCCGGACGGACCGCGTTCAGGTCCACCGGCGTGCAGTCCAGGATCACCCCGACCAGC
Organism: Nocardia sp. CY15; assembly: GCF_009829295.1. Taxonomy (NCBI): domain Bacteria; kingdom Bacillati; phylum Actinomycetota; class Actinomycetes; order Mycobacteriales; family Nocardiaceae; genus Nocardia; species Nocardia sp. CY15. The sequence goes on along the minus strand of NZ_VUOT01000008.1, from coordinate 33,533 downwards.
CTGCGGTCGCTGTCGCGGTGAATGTGCTCGGCCACCTCCAGCGCGATCACGCCACCCATGCTGTGGCCGACGAGCACCACGTTGCGCAGGCCCGACAGTTCGGCGGCACGCACGACCAGGTCGGCGATCACCTTGGTGTCGATGCCCTGATTGTCGTAGCGGATCGCCCACACCATGCCCATCCCGCGCAGCGCGGGCAGGGCGGCCGCGGTGTCAGTGGCGTCGAGTCCGCCGAGCCCGACCAGGTCCACCACGACGGTGTCCCAGTTCCGCGGGTCCACCGGCGGGGCGACGGGCAGGATGGCCGGCTCGGTGCGCGCCAGCCGCGCCTGTTCCGGCGCGACGTCGTACTTCCAGTACTGCGCGAACACCACGAGCCCGGTCAGCAGCAGTGCGGCCACCCGAAGCAGCGTCACCCTGGTGCGGCGCAACGTCTTCCACTCGTGCCCCAGGCTCGTGTCCCGCAGCCGAGCTCGGCGTCGCGTGTCGTCCCAGTCGGAGACGGTGGACGGGTGCCTCTCGTCCATCGGCGACATCCATCCCACTGTAGGCACGGGTGCGGACCGTCGCCATCACGCCGAGTCAGGTCGCGCGCGCCACGGCGGCCGGTGACGGCGCGGCGAAACGTGCCCGCTCCGAGCTGCCGAAGCCCCTTCCGCGCTGGTCAGCGCACCGACGTCATCGCGGCGAGCTTGCCGAGGCAGATCCGCCGACCGAGTTCGTTCTGCTCGGGCGCGGTCCCGTCCGGCAGGCCGCGGCGCCGCGCGCCGACGTCGGTGCCGCCGCCCGCGCGGAATCGCGGCCATGCCACCCACCGTGTGCGGCACCGACAGACTCGGGCTATTCGGCCCGCCGGATCGTGGTCCCGCCCGACCGTGGATCAGCGCGTCAGCTGAAAGGCGACCAAGCGGGATCGAACCAGCCCGGGGCGGCGGCGGTGAACCGCGCACGATCCCAGCCGCCCGCGCCCGCGGGCACCGAGCCCACGAGGTCGACGCCGGTGACGCGGGGCAGGTCGGTGCGGTTGCACTCGGCCGCCAGATCCGGCGCGGCGGGCCACGCGCCGATCACCAGGCCGGCACAGCGCACGCCCGCCGAATGCAATGCGCGGGTGGTCAGTTCGGTGTGATTGAGTGTGCCCAGCGCGGCCGCGGTGACCAGCAGCACGGGTGCGCCGAGTTTCTGGGCGAGATCGAGCAAGGTGAAATCGCCCAGGCGCACCAGCAATCCGCCCGCGCCCTCGACCAGGACGAGGTCGGCGGTCATGGCGTCCACCGCGGCGGCGGTGTCGGCGAGGGTGAGTTCCGGCAGACCGGCACGGCGGGCGGCGGTGTCGGGCGCCAGCGGGTCCGGATAGCGGGCTAGTTCGACCGTCCTGGTCACGCCGGACAGACGCTGGATTTCCGCGAGGTCACCGGGTTCGCCGACGGCGACGCCGGTTTGGCCCGGCTTGCACACCGCCACCGAGTGCCCGCCCGCCAGCGCCACCGCGGCCACGGCGGCGGTGACGACGGTCTTGCCGACGTCGGTGGACGTGCCGCTGATCAACAGGACGGTCATGCGGGCACCGTGCCCCGCGCCTCGGCCGACATCGCGCCCCGCGCCTCGGCCGACATCGCGCCCCGCGCCTCGGCAAGCACCTCGCCGAGCACCGTTGCGATGGAGTCGAGTTCGATGGGAGTGAGGTTCGCCCGCGCGGTCAATCGCAGGCGCGAGGTGCCCTCCGGGACCGTCGGCGGGCGGAAACAGCCCACGTCGAGCCCGCGCGCCCGGCACGCCTGGGCCGCGTCGAAGGCCACCTGCGCCGGACCGAGCACGACCGACACCACCGCCGAAGGCGGCGCGGGCACACCGGCGATCCGGGCGATGTCCGCGGCGCGGGCCAGCACCCGTTCGGCCAGTCCGGGTTCGGAGCGCAGCAGGCGCAGCGCGGCCCGCGCGGCGCCGACGGCGGCGGGCGCCAGACCGGTGTCGAAGATGAACGTGCGCGCGGCGTCGATCAGGTGGGCGCGCACCCGCGCACTGGCCAGCACCACCCCGCCCTGCGCGGCAAGGGACTTCGACAACGTCGCGGTGATCACCAGATCCGGTGCCCCCGCCAGACCCGACTCGTGCACCAGCCCGCGCCCGCCCGCACCGCGCACGCCGAGCCCGTGCGCCTCGTCCACCACGAGCACGGCGGCGTTGGCCCTGGTCACGCGATGCAGTTCGGCCAGCGGCGCGAGATCGCCGTCGGCGCTGAACACCGAATCGGTGAGCATCAGCGCACGCTCCTCGGTGCGCTCCGCCAGCAACCGGTCCACCGCCGCGATGTCGCGGTGCGGCGCGATCTCCACCCGGGCGCGCGACAACCGGCAGGCGTCCACCAGCGACGCGTGGCTGCCCGCGTCGGAGACCACGAGCGAGCCGCGCCCGGCGAGCGCGGTGACGGCGCCGAGGTTGGCCGCGTATCCGGAGGCGAACACCAGCCCCGCTTCGGCGCCGACGAATTCGGCCAGCTCGGTCTCCAGCAGCTCGTGCTCGGCGGTGGTCCCGGTGACCAGGCGCGACCCGGTCGAGCCCGCGCCCCAGCGGCGCACCGCCTCCACAGCGCCCTCGATCACCTCGGGGTGGCGTACCAGGCCCAGGTAGTCGTTGGAGGCGAGATCGATGGACGGGGCCTGCGGGGTGCGCGGGCGCAGCTCACGGCGCAGTCCCGCGGCCACCCGCGCGGCCGCGCGTTCGTCCAACCAGCTCAGCGGATCGGTAGTCACAGCTGGGCAGCATACTTGAACACCGTTCAGGGCACCCGTCCACCGGCCCGGCTGGTACCGTTGAGCCATCGTTGGTGGTGTCACCGGCCCGCGGTGACGGAGCTGCACCGGGGAGGAACACGGCCGGATGCCGCGGTGGGCAATAGTCGTCGAGGAAACCACGGGTTCGGGCGACCACAGACGCTGGTCACCCCGGATCCTCGCGGAAGTGGTCGGCACGCGCGCCCAGGCGCTGGCGAAGCTGGCCGGCGTACTGCCCACCTACACCCCGGAGCATCCCAAACTGCGCGGCCGCCGCGTCGTCCTCCGCGACGGCGACACCTACTTACTGATGGTGCGCGGCTGGTCGGATGACTACCACTGCATCTTCCGGGTGTGGGAGATGCTGTCGGACAGCGATCGCCCGGAGATCGCCGACAACCCGCGCGGCGGAAGCGATCGGCTCACGGACCGTTGAACCAGTTCGGCGTATCGAGCCGGAACACCTCCCCGGGCGCCAGCAAGCGCAGATCGCGCTCCAACGCCGCCAGCCGGTCCACACCGAGCAGATCGGCCCAGCGATCGCGGATCCGGTCGAAGGCGCGGGCCGATCGGGTCAGCACCTCCTCGGCGCGGTCGGTCAGCGTGTAGACCTTGCGGCGCGCGTCGGTCGGATCGTGCCCGCGCCGCAGGTAACCCAGCCGCTCCAACGCCTCGACGTGCTTGCCCGCGGCCTGTTTCGAGACGCCCAGGGCGCGCCCGAGGTCGGCGGCCGTGCAGCCGTAGGGACCGCCCGCCCGGCCGACCGCCTGGAAGACGAAGCCGTGCATGGGCCGCAACTCGGCGTGGCCGTACTCGGCCAATTCGGCGTGCACCTCATCGATGACGGCGCGGAAGCCGAGCAGCATGCGCAGCGGCAACTCGTAGCCACCCACGTCACTTGACATTATGGACAACCTCATTGACTATATGGACAACCACGTTGTCTAGTTTAGAGGAATCGCCTGATGACCGTCATCCGACACTCCGATACCCGCCGCACCGAAACCCCGGGCGGCGTCATGACCACACTCGCCTCCCCCACCCAAGGCGGATCCGCACTCGCGTTGTGGCGGGTCGAGGTGCCGGCGGGAACCAGCGGGCCGCTGCACTTCATCGACACCGAGCAGATCTGGACCGTTCTGGCCGGACGGATCGACGTCGCGATCGACGGCACGGAAGTCACTGCGGCCGAGGGCGATACGGTCATCCTTCCGGCGAACGTCCTGCGGCAGGTGCGCACCGGCGTCGGCTACACCGCCATCGTCACCGCACAGGCGGGCGCCCGAGCCGGAACGCCGGACGGCGACGGCACGATCGTCCCGCCGTGGATCGCCTGAGCGGTCACCGATCGGACTGCGCGGCGACCGCGGCGCGCATTCCGGCGGTGATCGTCGCGATGTCGCCGGGGGAACTGATGAACGGCGGCATCGCGTACACCAGGTTCCGGAACGGACGCAGCCACACCCCGGCCGCCACCGCGGCGTCGGTCGCGGCGCGCATGTCGACCGGGCGGTCCAGCTCGATCACGCCGATCGCACCGAGCACCCGCACCTCCACCACCCCCGGCAGGCCGCGCACCGGAGCCAAACCCGCCGCCAGCCCCGCCTCGATCCCGGCCACCTCGCCACGCCAGTCGCGCGAACGCAGCAACTCGATCGAGGCGACGGCGACCGCACAGGCCAGCGGGTTGCCCATGAACGTGGGACCGTGCATGAGCCCGCCGTGCGCCGCGCTGATCGTCTCGGCGATCCGCGCGGTACACAGCGCGGCGGCCAGGGTGAGGTAGCCGCCGGTCAGCGCTTTCCCGACGCACATCACATCCGGGCTCACCCCGGCGTGCCCGGCCGCGAAAAGCTCTCCGGTGCGGCCGAACCCGGTGGCGATCTCGTCGAAGATCAGCAGCACGCCGTGTTCGTCGCACAGCCTGCGCAGGTCGGCGAGGTAGCCGGGGTGGTGCCAGCGCATCCCGCCCGCGCCCTGGACGACCGGCTCCACGATGACCGCCGCGAGTTCGCCCGCGTGCGCGGCGATGACCCGCTCCAGTTCCGCGACGTACTCCGGCAGGTACGCACTCGGCGGCACCGGCGCGAACACCTGGTTCACCAGGATGTCGGTCCACAGCGAGTGCATGCCACCCTCCGGGTCGCACACACTCATCGGAGTGAACGTGTCGCCGTGATATCCGCCCCGCCAGGTGAGCAGTCGGCGCTTCTCCGGTTTGCCCAGCGAGCGCCAATATTGCAGGCACATCTTCACCGCGACCTCGACCGACACCGAGCCGGAGTCGCACAGGAACACTTTGTCCAGCCCCGCGGGTGTGGAATCGACCAGCAGCTCGGCCAGCCGTGCCGCGGGTTCATGGGTGAGCCCGCCGAACATCACGTGACTCATGCGCCGCGACTGGGCCAGCAGCGCCGCGTCGAGCCTCGGATGCCGGTAGCCGTGGATGGCGGCCCACCAGGAACTCATGCCGTCGACCAGCGAACGCCCGTCGGCCAAGGTCAGCCTGGTCCCCTCGGCGGCGGTCACCACCAGGGGTTCGGTCGTGGCCGGGAAGCCGCCGTACGGATGCCAGACGTGCTCGGCGTCGAGTGCGGTGATCTCGTCGGGGGTCAGTGCCACAGCAATCCTCGCGTCACGGCCCCGGCCCGCCGGGGCGGCTTGAACACCGTTCAAGTTAACACCCGGCCCGGCACGAGTCCGCCGGGTGCCCGGTATGACGGGAGTTCGGCCGTTTCCCCACTGCGCGGCAACGCTTGGCCGGCTATCCGAGTTGCCGCGACGAGCGGCGCGAGCGCGCCTGGATCGCGGAAGCGGACGGCCGCCCGGTAGGCAGCGTCTTCTGCGTCCACGAGGACGACACCACCGCACGGCTGCGGTTGCTCCTGGTCGAGCCCGCCGCCCGCGGCCTCGGCGTCGGTTCGGCGCTGGTCGACGCGTGCCTGCGCTTCGCCACCGCGGCGGGTTATCACGAGATCGTGCTGTGGACCAACGACGTGCTCACCGCGGCGCGGCGCGTCTACCAGCGGGCAGGGTTCGAGCTCGTGGATCAGAGCCCGCATCACAGCTGGGGGCACGATCTGGTCGGCCAGACCTGGCGGCGCTCACTCGCGCCCGCGAACTGACCCGCGCGGCGGGCATCCTGCGGTCTCCGGGCGGTGGATCACCCGTCTCCATCGGCGGTCGTTTCCGATGCCAGCACCGCACCCACTCGCGCCAGCGCGGCGCGCATCTCCGCGAGGCGACGCTCACCCAACGCCTGCGCCACCGTGCCCTCGATCTCGCGAATGCGCTGCTCCGCCACGCCCAGCGCGGCCCGGCCCGCCTCGGTGACCATGACCACCCGCGCGCGCCGGTCGGCCGGATCAACCTGACGCACCACCAGCCCGCTGTGCTCCAGATGCGTCACCAGCTCCCCCATCGACTGCTGCGTCATCCCCGCGGCCTCGGCCAGCGCGGTGATCCGCGACCCGTTCGGATCCAGATAGCGGAACACCGCGTAGTGCGCGGGCCGCAGGTGCCCGTCCAGCCGCGCGCGCAGCTCGTCGTTCAGCGCGCGCTCGTATGCGGCGGTGGCCTGGCTGAGCAACTTCAGCAGCGTCGGTTCACCCGTTGACATATTACGAAGGATACCTTTATATCTGGAAGTATGCGAGACGCGCGAACACTGACCTTCCGCAATGGGCATCGCGTGACGTTCGTCGCGCAGAACACCGACGAACAGGGCCCCTACCTGCGACTCGAGCACGTGCTGCCGCGGGCGGAACGCCAGGCGGGCCCGCACTGGCATCCGGTGCTGGCCGAGCGATGGACGGTCCGGCAGGGACAGTTGCGCTTCCGCATCGACGGCGCGGAGGTCCTCGCGCATCCCGGCGACACGGTGACCGCGCCTGCGGGCACGGTGCACGAGTTCCACAGCACGGTTCCCGGGACGGTGCTCGATCACGAGATCCGGCCGCCGCTGCGGCACTGGGAGATGTTCCTGCTCTGGCACCACCTGGATCGCACGGGGAAGACCACCTCGACGAGGGTGCCTCGCGATCCACTCGCCCTCGCCCTGCTGTGGGACTACCAGGACGGCTATCTGGCGGGCATCCCCCCGTTTGCGCAACGGGTGGTGCTCGGTGGTCTCGCGCGCGTAGCGACACGCTTCGGCTACCGGCGCCGCTGGCTGGAAAACGCCCACGACCTCCCCTGATCCACTCCGCCGCAACCACCCGCACAGCGCGAGGCCCGACTGCCGCTACTGTCGTTGCCATGGCTCAGCCCGACGCAGCGCCCGGCGACGCGACACCCCTGGGTGTCTGGCCCGGCACCGCCTATCCCCTGGGGGCCACCTACGACGGCGCGGGTACCAATTTCTCGGTGTTCTCGGAGGTTGCCGACGCGGTCGAATTGTGCCTCGTCGACGGCGACGGCGCCGAGACCCGCCTCGCGCTCGACGAGGTCGACGGCTACGTCTGGCATGCGTACCTTCCCGCGATCGGTCCCGGTCAGCGCTACGGGTTCCGGGTGCACGGTCCATACGACCCCGCGAAGGGATTGCGCTGCGACCCGAGCAAGTTGCTGCTCGACCCGTACGGCAAAGCTTTCGACGGCGACTTCGGCGATCATCCCTCGCTGTACACCTACGGACTGGACTCGCTCGGCCACACCATGACCGGCGTGGTGATCAACCCGTACTTCGACTGGGGCGACGATCGCGCGCCGAAGCGGCCCTACCACGAGACCGTGATCTACGAGGCGCACGTCAAGGGCATGACGATGACCCATCCCGAGGTGCCGCAGGAGTTGCGCGGCACCTACTCCGGCATCGCGCACCCGGCGATCATCGACCATCTGAAGAGATTGGGTGTCACCGCGATCGAGCTGATGCCGGTGCACCAGTTCCTGCACGACCGGGTGCTGCTGGACCAGGGACTGCGGAACTACTGGGGCTACAACAGCTTCGGCTACCTGGCGCCGCACAACGAGTACGCGGCGATCGACCGCGCCGGATCCGCGGTCACCGAGTTCAAGGCGATGGTGCGCGCCCTGCACGCCGAGGGCATCGAGGTGATCCTCGACGTGGTCTACAACCACACCGCCGAGGGCAACCACCGCGGTCCCACGATCGGCTTCCGCGGCATCGACAACGCCGCCTACTACCGCTTGGTCGACGACGACCCCTCGCTCTACATGGACTACACGGGAACCGGCAACAGCCTCAACGTGCGCCACCCGCACACCTTGCAGCTGATCATGGACTCGCTGCGCTACTGGATCCTGGAGATGCACGTCGACGGCTTCCGTTTCGACCTTGCCGCGACACTGGCGCGGGAACTGCACGACGTGGACCGGCTGTCGACGTTCTTCGATCTGGTGCAGCAGGACCCGGTGGTGAGCCAGGTCAAGCTCATCGCCGAACCGTGGGACGTCGGCGAGGGCGGCTACCAGGTAGGCAACTTTCCCGGCCTGTGGACGGAGTGGAACGGCAAATTCCGCGACACCGTGCGCGACTACTGGCGCGGCGAACCGGCGACACTGGGCGAGTTCGCCTCCCGGCTCACCGGCTCCTCGGACCTGTACGAGGCCACCGGGCGCAGACCGAGCGCCAGCATCAACTTCGTCACCGCGCACGACGGATTCACCTTGCGGGACCTGGTGTCCTACAACGAGAAACACAACGAGGCCAACGGCGAGGACAACCGCGACGGCGAGAGCTGGAACCGCTCGTGGAACTGCGGCGTCGAGGGGCCTACCGACGATCCGGAGATCCTCGCGCTGCGCGACCGGCAGAGCCGCAACCTGATGGCGACGCTGCTGCTCAGCCAGGGCGTGCCGATGCTCGCGCACGGCGACGAGATGGGCCGCACCCAGCAGGGCAACAACAACGTCTACTGCCAGGACTCGCCGCTGGCCTGGATGGACTGGTCGCTGCGGGACAAGCATGCCGACCTGCTCGAATTCACCCGCGCGGTGATCGCGTTGCGCACCGAGCACCCGGTCTTCCGGCGCCGCCGCTTCTTCGCGGGCGGCCCGACCCGTTCGGCGGACAACGCCCGCGACATCGCCTGGCTCACCCCGTCCGGCGAGGAGATGACCGAAGCGGACTGGGACAGCGGATTCGGCAAGTCGCTGGCGGTCTATCTCAACGGCGAGGCGATCCCGGAGCCGGGCCCGCGCGGGGAGCGGATCACCGATGATTCGTTCCTGTTGTGTTTCAACGCCCACGACGCGGCTATCGACTTCGTGCTACCGCGCGCCGGCGACGGCGTGGAATGGTCGGTGGCATTGGATTGCTCGACGCCGACCGGTCCGGCCGACGCCGGATATCCCGGGGGCGCCACCGTCACCGTCGAAGCTCGTTGTCTCCTCGTCCTCCGCCAGGCCGCCTGACCCGAATGCCGATGAACCCACCCGATTCCACCGAGATGCACGTGACCGACCCCGTGTCCCTCCGACGCAAACCCGCACGCCAGACGACGATTCGCAGCGCCTACCGGCTACAGCTGCGACCGGACACGCTCACCTTCGCCGAAGCGCGCGCCATCGCGGAATACCTCCAGCAGCTGGGCATTTCACACCTGTACCTGTCGCCGATCCTGACCGCGACGCACGGCTCGACGCACGGCTACGACGTCACCGACCCGACCACGGTCTCCGCCGCTCTCGGCGGGCCGACCGGGCTCAAGGCCCTCGCCGACGAGGTGCGCAGCCGCGGCATGGGACTGATCGTGGACCTGGTGCCCAATCATGTCGGCGTCGCCGATCCGCGGCAGAACGCCTGGTGGTGGGACGTCCTGCGGAACGGCAAGGAATCACGGTTCGCGCACTACTTCGACATCGACTGGAGCCCGGGCAACGGCGCGGGCGGCAGGCTGGCGCTGCCGGTGTTGCAGAGCGAGAACGACCCGGCGGCCCTGACCGTGGACCGCACGGGCGCCGAACCCATGCTCGCCCTGCACGATCTGCGGTTCCCGATCGCGCCTGGCACCGATGGGGACAACGCCCTGCGCATCCACGACAAGCAGCACTACCGGCTGGTGAGCTGGAAGGCCGGGCTGTGCACCTACCGGCGGTTCTTCGCGGTCAGCAGCCTGGCCGCGATCCGCCAGGAGAATCCCGAGGTCTTCGAGGTCACCCACCGCGAACTCGCCGCCTGGTGCGAGCACGACCTGATCGACGGTGTGCGGGTCGACCATCCGGACGGTCTGTCCGATCCCGCCGGCTATCTCGCCCGGCTGCGCAGGTTGATCGGCCCGCACCGGCTGCTGCTGGTGGAGAAGATCCTGGCCAACCGCGAGCCACTGGACGCCACGCTCCCGATCGACGGCACCACCGGCTACGAAGCGCTGGCCGACTTCGGCGGCGTGCTGATCGATCCGCGCGGGGAGCACGCGCTCACCGAACTGTCGCGGCGGGTCGCCGGGCACGGCAGCGACCGGGCGTGGATCGGCGAGACCGAGCACCGGATCAAGCGAGCGGTCGCGGAGAGCATCCTGACGCCGGAAGTCCGGCGGCTGGTGGCCGCGATCAAGCAGGACGCGAACGCCGAGAGTTTCGACACCATGGCGCTGACCAACGCCACCATCGAGGTGCTGGCGTTCATGCCGGTGTACCGGGCCGACTACGCGCCGCTGGCCGGAATGGCGGGTGCGGTGATCGCCGAGGTGGAGAAGCGCAACAGCGAGCTCACCGCGCCGCTGGCGGTGCTGGTCGCGGCGCTGGCCGCCGACGGGGACGCGGCGGTGCGCTTCAGCCAGGTCTGCGGCGCGGTGACCGCGAAAGCGGTCGAGGACACCATGTTCTACCAGGCCGCGCGGCTGGTCTCGTTGCAGGAGGTCGGCGGCAATCCGGCGCGCTTCGGTCATTCGCTCAACGAGTTCCATCTGTCCAACAGCCAGCGCGCGCAACTGTGGCCCGCGACCCTGACGACGCTGTCCACCCACGACACCAAGCGCGGCGAGGACGTCCGCGCCCGCATCGGCGTACTGTCCCAAGCCGCGGAGATCTGGGCGCGCAACGTGGACTCCTGGTTGGAGACCACCCCCGCGCCGGACGGGGCGACGGCACTGTTCCTGCTGCAGAACATGTTCGGGGTGTGGCCCGCGGACGGACGGCCCGCCGCGTCGGTGCCCGGCCTGCGCGAGCGTCTGCACGCGTTCGCCGAGAAGGCGATGCGGGAGGCGAACACCAAGACCTCCTGGGAGGAGCCCGACGCGGAGTTCGAGGCCGCCGTGCACGCGTGGCTGGACGCGGTAATCGACGGACCGGTGGGCTCCGAACTCGGCGACCTGGTGCACGAACTGGCCCCGCACGCATGGTCGGACGCGTTGTCGCAGAAGCTGCTGCAGCTGTGCGGCCCCGGCATCCCGGACGTCTATCAGGGCTGCGAGCTGTGGGAGGACTCCCTCGTCGACCCGGACAACCGCAGGCCGGTGGACTTCGCCGCCCGCGCGGGCATGCTGCAATCGCTCACCGGCACACCGGCTTTGGACACCACCGGCGCGGCGAAGATGTGGATCGTCGCCTACGCGCTGTGGTTGCGCCGCGAACGTCCCGACTGCTTCGTCGGCGGCGCCTACCGGCCGCTGTTCGCCACCGGCGACCACGCGGCCGAACTGGTGTCCTACGCGCGCGGTCGCACGGGCGAGCCGCCGGAGGTCATCGTCGCGGCCACCCGCCACAGCGTGAGCCTGGCCGAGAGCGGATGGGGCGACACGTTCCTCGATCTGCCCTCGGGCAGCTGGACCGACCGGCTGACCGGACACACCTTCCAGGGCCGGGCCAGGCTGGAGAAGATGTTCGCCAGGCTGCCCGTCGCGCTACTGGTGCGCTGAGAGCTCGAGCGGGGGCGCGGTGGCCACCGCGGGAGCCTTCACGAGTTCCTTCGAGAAGACGCCGCGAACCTGCTCGAAGGTCTTCTCCGGAATCACCCCGCCCAGTTCCTCGCGCCAGCGCCGCAGATTCGCGGGATCGTAGTCGAACGCCTCCTGCGTGCAGGCGGCCAGCCGGACCCCATGATCGGTGGGCGTGGATATCCGGCGCCAGGAATCCCAGTGGAAGCGGCGGCTGCGCGGATTGCGCAGCGTGCGCACCACGTTCAGGATGCGATAGCCCATGCTCAGGGAATCGTGCAGCCGCATGTGCCCGCCCTTCGCGGTGTCGCAGCGTTTGGACAGCTCCGCCAGCCGATCCCGGTCGAAGGCCAGCCCCACCGACTCTGCCTCGCGGACCATCCACTGCAGCGTCATATCGGACAGGCCGCATTCGGCGTAGCCGCCCCCGATGTCGGTGTGCACGCCGGGGAACCACACCTGCTTGACCCGCTCGAACCCGCGCCGGTACTTCACGGTCGGTTCGACCGGAACCTCCCACAGGGACGGTTCGAAGTTGCGCCGCCGCTCATCGATGGCCAGTGCTTGCCGGGCACAGTGCACGTGACGGGAGAGCTTGACGTCGTGGAAGCGGTGCCGCAGCGAGGTGACCCCTGGCACGCCCAGCGCGCCGACGGTGTCGAACACGCCGAGGAAGTCGATCTTCGCTCGCCTGCAGTTCTCGCGGCGGAACTCCCGCCACTGCCGCGGCTCGGGCGGATCCGGATTCTCGGGCGTCGGTGCGGGCGGCCGCTGCCGGTAGATCCGCAAGGCCTCGGGGTACTTGCCCGCGATCATCGCCTCCGGGGTCATGATCCCGATGCGACTGATCAGGCCGGCCAGGCTGCGCGCGGTGAAGGCGCCGCGACTGAACCCGAAGATGTAGATCTCGTCGCCCTTTTCCCAGTTCAGGGCCAGGTGCCAGTATGCGGAGGACAGATTCGCCTCGAGCCCGAGTCCGAAAGCTCCGCCCAGCAGGCGATCGCTGAGGAAGCCGCGCGCGCCGGGGCCGGAGACGTAGGTGACCCACTGCTGGATCGTTTGTCCCGCCGGTCCCGGCGCGTCGAACCGGATGGTCTGCGCGATCTTGACAATGTTCGAAACCGTGCTGCTCGACTCGGCCTTCCACGTGCCGTCGCAACATACAACCAGGCGTTTCATGCCTTGATCCTCCCGCTGGTAGCTCACCGAAACCCGCGTACTCCACTACTCGAATTCATCGCCGAACAGACCGGACAGCGTTAATGGCAAGCCGGAATACGCGAGTCGGCAAGACGGGCGAAGCGCTGGTCGCGATCGCTACGCGCGCCGCGGGCCCGGCTCGTCGCGCCGGGCGGAGCCCAGCCCGATCAGCCAGCGCGCCGCACCGAGCGCGGCCGCGACGAGCACCGCCAGCTGCAGCGATCCGGTGATCAGAGCCAGGACGAGGCAGGTCCCCAGCCCGATGACCAGTGCATCGAGCTTGTATACCGGCCACGCGCTGCCTGCGATGTCGATCGTGGCGCCGCGTGCCGAGGAGTGAACGACCGCCATCTGCTCAGGGTAGTCGGATTCCGAAGTTCGGGCCAGCGAACTTTTCTCGCCGGGAACACGCAGGATCGCCGCGGCGTTGCGGCAGACATGCCACTGACAGGTGAATACGAACCGAGCACATCGGACTGGGCCCGTGAGCAAGCCGAGAAGTACGAGAACTCCGGCGGCGCCGAGGGCGCGACGTTACTGGGCAAGCCCATCATCCTGCTCACCACCAAGGGCGCGAAGACCGGCAAGCTGCGCAAGACGCCGCTGATGCGGGTGGAGCACGACGGCGAGTACGCGGTGGTCGCTTCGCTGGGCGGCGCGCCCAAGCACCCGGTCTGGTACTACAACATCAAGGCCGAACCGCACGTCGAACTGCGCGACGGCGCGGTCAGCAAGGACTACACCGCGCGCGAGGTCTTCGGCGAGGAGAAAGCGCAGTGGTGGGAGCGAGCGGTCCAGGTATGGCCGGACTACGCGGAGTACCAGACGAAAACCGACCGTCAGATCCCCGTCTTCGTCCTCACGCCCAGGTAGCTCCTACGCAGGTGGCCCGCGTGTCACTGCCACCCGCCGCAGCTCGCCGCCGCGGCAGGTGGCAGCATATTTCGGGTGTCCAATCCGCTTGATGTCCTCGACGCACTGTCCGCTTCTCGCCCTGCGCTCACCGCGGACGAGATCGATGCTGCCGCCAAGCGAATTGCCGACGTCATCGACCCGACCCCGCTTCAGCGCAGCGAGCGGCTGTCCACGCTGACCGGGGCGGAGGTCTATCTCAAGCGCGAGGATCTCAGCCCGGTCCGCTCCTACAAGCTGCGCGGCGCCTACAACCTGGTGGTGCAGCTGACCGAGGACGAACGCGCCGCCGGCGTGGTGGCGGCCAGCGCGGGCAACCACGCGCAGGGCGTCGCGTTCGCGTGTCAGGCGATGGGGATCAAAGGACGTATCTACGTGCCGACCACGACGCCGAAGCAGAAGCGTGATCGCATCCGGGTGCACGGTGGCGAGTTCGTGGAATTGATCGCGGTCGGCGAGACCTACGACGCCGCCGCCGCGGCGGCCGCCGCCGACGTGCAGCGCAGCGGCGCGACGATGGTGCCGCCGTTCGACGACGCGCGCACCGCGGCGGGTCAGGGCACCATCGCCGCGGAGATCCTGGAACAGCTCGGCGCCACTCCCGACCTGGTGATCGTGCCGGTGGGCGGCGGCGGCTGCCTGGCCGGTATCGGCACCTACCTGCGCGCGCGGTCTCCGCGCACCGCCATCCTGGGTGTGGAGCCTGCGGGCGCGGCCTCGATGACCGCGGCCCTCGTGGCGAGCGGTCCGGTCACGCTGCCGGAGATCGACCCGTTCGTGGACGGCGCCGCGGTGCGCCGGGTCGGCGCCGTGCCGTATGCCGCGGTGTCCGGATTCGGCGGGCGAGTGGTCTCGCACGCCTCACTGCCGTTGCTGACCATCAGCGAGTCGCCCAGGGGCGCGGGCGCGTTCCAGATGATGCAGGTCGACGAAGGCGCGATCTGCACCACCATGCTCGACCTGTACCAGAACGAGGGCATCATCGCCGAGCCCGCGGGCGCGCTCACCACGACGGCGCTCGCGGAGATCACCGTGGAGCCGGGCTCCACCGTGGTGTGCCTGGTGTCCGGCGGCAACAACGACGTGTCCCGCTACGGCGAGATCATCGAGCGCTCGCTCGTCCACCGCGGTCTCAAGCACTACTTCCTGGTGGACTTCCCGCAGGAACCCGGCGCGCTGCGCCGTTTCCTCAACGAGGTGCTCGGTCCCGACGACGACATCACGCTGTTCGAGTACGTCAAGCGCAACAACCGGGAGACGGGAGCCGCGCTGGTCGGCATCGAACTCGGCGCGCCGGACGGGCTGGGGCCGTTGCTGGAACGGATGCGCCATTCGCCGATCCAGTGCGAGCGCCTCGAACCCGATTCGCCTGCCTACCGTTACCTGACCTGAGCCGGACGACGGCTACCAGCGGCCCCGCGCTCCGGTTCCGGTCCGAACGAGCCGGCCTGGGCGGCCCGAATGGCTACCGGGCACCGGAACCGCCCGGCAGGTCAGGCGGCCTTGCGCGTCTCCGTCGAAGGTATCCGGCGGCGGGACGCGCGCAGGCAGTTCAGCATGAGCGGCAACAGCCAGAACGCCGCCGACTGGTCGTAGCTGAGCTGCGCGGCGGAGAGCCGGTTGTGCACGAAGCCGACCGACAGGCCCAAGCGGGGTTCGGCCCAGCCGAAGGAGCCGCCGAGCCCGATGTGCCCGAACCCGGCGTGCGCGCCCGGCATCGGCAGCGAGTGGTAGCCCAGTCGCCACATCATCGGCAGGTAGAACAGCGCGCGGTCGGGCTGATAGGTCTCGACACGGCGCAGGGCCTTCATGGTGTGGCGGCCGAGATACCTGCGGTCGGCCACGGTGCCGTCGCCCGCGAGCGCGCCGTACATCGTGGCCAGCGCGGGCGCGGTGGCCACACCGTTGCCCGCACCGAGTTCGGTGTCCAGGATCGGCGGGCTGACGCCCTCGAGAATGGCTTCCAGACCGGGCAGGAACAGGCAGCGGGTGGCGGCGCCGAGCGCGCCGGGAATCTTGTGGCTACGGCCCAGAACCGCCGCGCCGAGCGGCCTTCCGAGCATGCTCAGCTGGGTGCCGGCCAGCGGCGCGTAGGTGAGCGCCGCACCGGCGGGCGGCCTGCCCAGATGCAGGCCGTCGATGCCCAGCGGCTCGGCGACCTCGGTGCGGATCAGTTCCGCCAGACTGGTACCGGTGATCGCGCGGGCCAAGCCACCGATCAGCCAGCCGAAGGTGAGCGCGTGGTAGGTGGGCACGCCGAGCGAGCGGTCGGGCTTCGCCGCGGCCAGGCGCTGCTCCATGAGCTCGTGGTCCAGCACATCGGCCAGGCCGCCGGTCGCGATCGGGGCCAAGGCGGACAGCCCCGCCCGATGGGTCAGCAGCTGGCGAACGGTGATCTTGCGCTTGCCGTTGGCGCCGAATTCCGGCCAGTACTCCGCGACCGGAGCGGAATAGTCGAGCAACCCGCGGTCTGCGAGGCGGTGCACGACGGTGGCGGCGATTCCCTTGGTGGCCGAGAAGATGATCGTGCCGGTGTCCCTGGTCCACGGAACGTCACCACCGGAGCCGACCCAGATGTCCACCAGCGGCTCTCCGTGCCGGTGCAGCGTGAACGCCGCCCCCGCACCCCGGCGAGTACCGAACGCCCGTGCGAAAGCGCGCACGAACGGTGCGAATTCGGCGGCTGCGCTGCCACCCATTCCCGGGGGGAGAACCGCGAGGTCCCCGGAAGCGACGTTGCTCATCTCTCCACGGTAATCGCACGGGACGATTCCGGCAAAGTACCTGTCTCGGACAGTTGTACGCCCGTTATCCGGAAAACGCCCGAAAGGCGGCCCGGAGCTGGGATTCCACGCTCTCAGCGCCTGCCGGGCAGCGCCGTCTCCAGCAGGGCGAACGAGTGGCCGGGAACGGTTGTGGCGGAAGGGCCGATCGTCGGGGATTCCCAGGACAGCAGCGGGATGCCCGCGATCGGGACGGCCACCGGGTCCTCGCCGAGGTTGCACACCAGGGCCAGCGTGCCCCGGTGCACGACGATCCACCGCGCCGCCTCGTCGTAGTCCACCGAAACGTGGGTCAGCCATGGGTCGCTGAGCTCCGCCCGGTCGCGACGCAGTGCCAGCAGGGCGCGATAGCACGACAGCAGCCGCGCGTGTTCCGGCTCGTCCGGTTCGGTCCAGTCGAGCTTGGAGCGCAGGAACGTCTTCACGTCCTGCGGGTCGGGCACCTCGCCCTCGGACCAGCCGTGGGCGGCGAACTCCTTCTTGCGCCCGGATGCGGTGGCGGCGGCAACCTCCGGGTCGGTGTGCGAGGTGAAGAACTGGAACGGCGTGTGCGCGCCCCACTCCTCCCCCATGAACAGCATCGGCGTGAACGGCCCGCACAGCACGAGGGCTGCTTTGATCGCCAGCTGGCCGTCGGTCAGGTAGGCGCTGGGCCGGTCGCCGAGCGCGCGGTTGCCGATCTGGTCGTGGTCACAGGTGTAGGCCAGCAGCGCGCTACCGGGGATGAGACCGCGATCGATCGCTCGGCCGTGCGTGCGGCCACGGAAGCTGGAATACGTTGCGGCGTGGAAGAACCCGTGCTTCAACGTCCGCGCCAGGCAGCGCAGCGAACCGAAATCGGCGTAATAGCCCTGCCGCTCGCCGGAGACGGCGGTGTGCACGGCGTGGTGCAGGTCGTCGTTCCACTGGGCGGTCAGGCCGTACCCACCGGCCGCGCGCGGGGTGATCAGCTTCGGATCGTTGAGATCGCTTTCCGCGATCAGCGTCAGCGGCCTGCGCACGTGGGTGGCGAGACGCTCGGTCTCGACGGCGAGTTCGGCCAGCAGGTGCGTGGCCGTGCGGTCGACGAGGGCGTGCACCGCGTCCAGGCGCAGCGCGTCGACGTGGAACTCGCGCAACCATCGCAAGGCGTTGTCGAGGATGTACCTGCGCACGTGATCGGACTGCGGACCGTCGAGGTTGAGGCTCCGCCCCCAGGTGTTGCGACCCTCGGTCAGGTACGGCGCGAAACGTGGCAGGTAGTTGCCGGACGGGCCGAGATGGTTGTAGACGACGTCCAGGCACACCGCCAGACCACGGATATGGCAGGCGTTCACGAACCGTTGCAGGCCGTCGGGCCCGCCGTAGCTTTCCTGCACCGCGTACCAGAGCACGCCGTCGTAGCCCCAGTTGTGCGTGCCGTCGAAGGCGTTCACCGGCATGACCTCGACCACGGTGACGCCCAGCGCGACGAGATGGTCGAGCCGCTCGATCGCGGCGTCGAAGGTGCCCTCCGGGGTGAAGGTTCCGATGTGCAGTTCGTAGTAGACCGCCCCGGCCTGCGGACGGCCGGTCCACCCCGCGTCGGTCCACGCCGCCGGATCGAGGGTGTGCAGCGCCGAGCGGGCGTGCACCCCGTCGGGCTGGCGCGGCGAGCGGGGATCGGGCAGCACTGTCGGGTCGTCGTCGAGCAGGAACCCGTATCTGGCCCCCTTCGCGGCCGGTACGTCGGTGCGCCACCACCCGTCCGGCGACCGCGTCATCGAGTGGACGACACCCTCCAGATCCAGCCGCACCGCCTCGGGCCGCGGTGCCCACACCTCGAACACACTCACCGAGCCAGCATCGCACGGGCGCGCCCGGCCCGCCGGATAGCGACACCTGCCTCGGAGACAACGGCCTGCGCGCTCCCGGCTTCGCGACCAACTGCCCGCAGTCCCTTCATTCGTCCGCGCGACCACTGTGACCGGATCAAGGGCCGAGGCCGACCGGCTGTGGCCGTGGGGTCCTGGCCGGAACGGGCGATCCCTGCCAGAGTGGAGGCGTGGGTGTCTACGCCGAGCACGTCCTACCGCGCATCGTCAACGTGGCCTGCGGGATGCGGGTCAACGACCCGCTGCGCGAGCGGGTGTGCGCCGGGCTGCACGGACGGGTCGTGGAACTCGGTTTCGGCTCGGGACGGAATGTGCCGTTCTACCCGGCGGCGGTCGCGGCGGTGAGCGCGGTCGAGCCCGCCGATCTCGGCTGGCGACTGGCTGGCGAACGAGTCGCCGCGGCCACCGTGCCCATCGAGCGGGCCGGGCTGGACGGACAGGCGCTGCCCTTCGCCGACAGCACCTTCGACTGCGCCCTGTCGACGTGGACCATGTGCACCATCCCCGACATCGCCGCCGCGCTCGCCGAGGTGCGCCGGGTGCTCGTTCCCGGCGGAACCCTGCACTTCGTCGAACACGGGCTGGCGCCGGACGACAAGGTGCGGGTGTGGCAGAACCGGCTGAATCCGGTCCAGAAACGACTGTTCGGCGGCTGCCACCTCAACCGCGATATTCGCGCCCTGGTGACAACCGCCGGTTTCGAGATCCGCGAGGCCGAGTCGTTCTACGGGGAGGACGCCCCCCGCTTCCTGGTCGCCCAGACGCTCGGGGTCGCGGTCTCGCCCTGACGGGATCAGATGATGCGCACCGACAGGGTGTAGGTGGCGTTGCCGCGGCTCGGCGCCACCGAGATGGCGTAGTAGCCGGTGCGCGGCAGAGCGATCCGGCTCCAGGTCTCCTCGAGGCACAGGACGCTTCCGCCCGGGGCGGTGGTGGTGAACCGCGCGTTGCCCTCGACCGAGGTGAGCTCGGTGATCAGCGTCTGCCCGGCCCGCGCCTCGAACGCGAAGGTGTCGGCGTCGCCGCGGACCACCGCGCCGTCGACCGACGCGCGATCGCTGCCCGGCGCGAACTTTATCTCGTAGACCGAGCCCGCGTTCGCCGCGCCCGCACCGATCGCCGCGACGGCCGACGACGCCGCGAGCACGGTCACGCCGACTACGAGCAGACGCAGACTGCGGAGTATGGCTTGCATGATGTTCCTCGTTCTTCTCGAGTGGACGACCTTGTCCCAGAACTGTCGGCGAACCCGCCTGTCGAATGCTTAACAGCCGCTTGGAGATCGACAGAAGCGCAGGCAGCGTTCGCATCCGACACTTATTGGAATGATCTGTTCAAAACTGTGCTAGCCTGAATCCGTGGCACGACCCAGATTGTTCGACGAGGACCGCGCGGTGGACGCGGCGATGCGCGCGTTCTGGCGCGCCGGATACGAGGCGACCTCCACCGAGGACCTCTGCGCCGCGACCGGACTGGGCCGCAGCAGCATCTACAACACCTTCACCAGCAAGCGCGACCTGTTCGGGCGCACCCTGCGGCACTACATGGCGACCAAGAACGCCGCGACGTTCGACCTGCTCGACAGCCGGACGGAGGTGCGGGCCAAGATCCGCGCACTGCTGTGGCAGATCGTCGAGGCCCCGGACGAGGACCCGCGCGGCTGCCTCGTGGTCAACTCGACGATCGAACTGGCCCCGCGCGACCCCGAACTGGCCGCCGTCCTCGCCGCCGACCACGAGCGACGGCTCGCGGTGCTGACGGACGTGTTCGAAGCGGGCAGGCGCGCGGGCGAGATCGCACCGGACAAGAATCCGTCCGCCCTGGCCCACTTCGTGATCGCCACCATCGGCGGCATGCGGGTGGCCGCACGCGGCGGCGCGGATCGCGAGACGCTGGCCGCCATCGCGACCACCGCGCTCGACGCGCTCTGAGTCGCCCAAGCCTGTTTCCATCCGACGGCGAATATGCCGCGCCCTCATTTTGGATAGTTCAGTACAAAACAAGGAGGTACCGATGCCCGTGGCGATCTATGTCCTGGGTCTTTCGATCTTCGCCCAAGGCACCTCGGAGCTGATGCTCGCGGGCCTGCTCACCGAAATGGCCGGGGACCTGGGCGTATCCGTGCCGCGCGCGGGCCTGCTCATCTCGGCGTTCGCGCTGGGCATGCTGGTGGGCGCGCCGGTGCTGGCGGTTTCGACGCTGCGCTGGTCGCGGCGCACCGCGCTGCTCGCCTTCCTCGCGGTGTTCGTCGGCACCCATGTGATCGGCGCGCTGACCTCGGACTACTGGGTCCTGTTCGCGACCAGGGTGGTCGGCGCGTTCGTCTACGCCGGATTCTGGGCGATGGCCGCGACCACGGCGATCAGCCTGGTGCCGCCCACCGCACGGGGCAAGGCGATGAGCATCGTCGCGGGCGGGCTGACCTTGGCCATGATCATCGGACTCCCTGCGGGCACCGTGATCGGACAGCATTTGGGCTGGCGTGCGGCGTTCTGGGCCGTCGCACTGCTGTCGGCCGCCGCGATGATCGGCGTGCTGGCGAAGATCCCCGGCGGACGCCCCGCCACGCCGCCACGGCTGCGCACCGAACTGCGCACGATGCTGCGCCCCGAACTCTGGCTGTCCTACGCCACCACCGCGCTGGCCATCGCCGCCCTGATGGTCACCTTCGCCTACCTCGGCGCCTTGCTGTCGGACGCGACCGGCATGGCCGAGGGCTGGATTCCGGTGGTGCTCGGTATCTACGGCCTCGGCGCCTTCCTCGGCATCGCGATCGGTGGGCGCACCGCCGACACCCATCCGCTGACCAGCCTGTACGTCGGCATCACCGGAGGCGTGCTCACCTCGGCACTGCTCGCCCTTACGGCGGAATACACCGCTCCCGTCGTCGTGCTGTCATTCCTGTTGGGCGCCTTCGGTTTCGGCATCAACCCGACCTTGAACAGCCGCGTCTTCACCCTCGCGGGCGACGCGCCCACCCTGGCGGGAGCCACGAACATCTCCTCGTTCAACGTCGGCATCACCGCAGGCCCCTGGCTCGGCGGCCTGGCCATCGGCGCGGGCCTCGGTTACGACGCGGTCGCCTGGATCGGCGTGGTTCTCGGCATCGCCGCGCTAGGTGTCGTCGCGTGCAGCCACGCCCTGCACCGCAAGCAGGCGATACGAGCGTCGACCGCCGCACCTGCCCCGGCACTGGCCGACGTGGCTGGGTAACTCTTCGCACAGTGGCAGCGGCCCTCACCCGACGATGCGCGGATCGGGTGCAGGGCCGCTGTTGTGGGAAACCCGTCGCTCAGCCGGCCAGGCAGCCGGGGCCGAGGAGGGCCTTGAGGTCGCCCATCAGGGCGGAGGACGGTGAGACTCGCAGGCGGTCGTCGAGTTTCAGCAGCGTGGTCTTGTCCCGGGCGCCGACATGCCGGATATGGACATCCGACGTGCCGGGGTGCCTGGACAAGACCCGCTTGAGTTCGCCGATCTTGTCCGGTGTGCACATCCGGGTGGTGACGGTGACCGCGAGCGGCTTGGCTACGCCGACGGCGGACAGGTCGGGGACGGCCAGATCGTTGGCGATCAACGAGATCCGGTCGTCGCGGACCGAGACGCGCGCCTTGATCAGCACCACGGCGTCCTCGACCACGTCCATCCCGTACACCGAGTACGCCTGCGGGAAGAACAGCACCTCGATGCCACCGGTGAGGTCTTCCAGCTGCGCCGAAGCCCAGGCCAGGCCGTTCTTGTTGATACGCCGGTTCACCGACGCCAGGATGCCGCCGACGGTCACCTGGGTGCCGTCTTTGATGTCGCCTTCGAGGATGGCGGGGATCTGCGTGTCGGCTTGGGCCGCGAGCACGTGCTCGACGCCGTTGAGCGGGTGCCCGGAGACGTACAGGCCGAGCATCTCCCGCTCCAGCGCGAGGCGGTGCTTGGACTCCCACTCCTCGTCGGGCACCTTCACGTTGAAAACCGAAGTCACCGACTCGTCCGCGTCCAAGCCGCCGAACAGGTCGAATTGACCGATCGCCTCGGCCTTCTTGGTGGCCATCACGGCATCGATGGCGTCGGAGTGGATCAGCATCAGGCCCTTGCGCGGATGACCGAGGGAGTCGAAACCGCCTGCCTTGATGAGTGATTCGGTGACCTTCTTGCTCGCGGCGATCGCGTCGATCTTGTTCAGGTAGTCGGAGAAATCGGTGAACTTCGATTTCTCCTTGCGCGCCTCGATGATCGAGGCGACGACGTTCGCGCCGACATTGCGCACCGCGCCGAGACCGAAGCGGATGTCCTTGCCCACGGAGGCGAAGTTCTGCTCGGACTCGTTGACGTCCGGCGGCAGCACGGTGATGCCGAGACGGCGGCAGTCGGAGAGGTAGACCGCGGCCTTGTCCTTGTCGTCGCCCACGGAGGTGAGCAGGCCCGCCATGTATTCGGCCGGGTAGTTGGCCTTGAGGTAGGCGGTCCAGAACGAGACGAGGCCGTAGCCCGCGGCGTGCGACTTGTTGAACGCGTAGCCGGCGAACGGAAGGATGGTGTCCCACAGCGCCTTCACCGCGGCCTCGGAGAAGCCGTTGGCGGTCATGCCCTCGTGGAAGCCCTTGTACTCGGCCTCGAGCACCTCGAGCTTCTTCTTACCCATGGCCTTGCGCAGCGCGTCGGCCTTACCCATCGAGTAGGAGGCGACCTTCTGCGCGATGAACATGATCTGCTCTTGGTAGACGATCAAGCCGTAGGTCTCGGCGAGGATGTCCTCGAGCGGCTCCTCCAGCTCCGGGTGGATCGGCTTGATCGGCTGCCGCCCGTTCTTGCGGTCGGCGTAGTCGTTGTGCGCGTTCATGCCCATCGGGCCGGGCCGGTACAGCGCGAGCACGGCGACGATGTCGTTGAAGCCGGTGGGCTGCATGCGGCGCAGCAGATCGCGCATGGGGCCGCCGTCGAGCTGGAACACGCCGAGCGTGTCACCGCGCGAGAGCAATTCGTAGGTCGCGGGATCGTCCAGCGGCAGGTTGTCCATGTCCAGGTCGATGCCGCGGTTGGCCTTGATGTTGTCCAGCGCGTCACCGATCACGGTGAGGTTGCGCAGGCCGAGGAAGTCCATCTTCAGCAGGCCGATGGCCTCGCAGGACGGGTAGTCCCAGCCGGTGATGATCGCCCCGTCCTGGGGCCGCTTCCACACGGGGATGGCGTCCATCAACGGCTCGGAGGACATGATCACCGCGCAGGCGTGCACACCGGCGTTGCGGATCAGGCCCTCGAGGCCGCGTGCGGTCTCGTAGATCTTGGCCACGTCCGGGTTGTTGCCGATGAGCTCACGAACCTCGGCGGCCTCCTTGTACCGCTCGTGGTCGGGGTCCATGATGCCCGACAGCGGGATGTCCTTGGCCATGATCGGCGGCGGGAGCGCCTTGGAGATCTGGTCGGCGATGGCGAAGCCGGGCTGGCCGAACTGGACGCGCGCGGAGTCCTTGATCGCGGCCTTGGTTTTGATGGTGCCGAAGGTGATCACCTGGGCGACCCGGTCGGTGCCCCACTTCTCGGTGGCGTAGCGGACCATCTCACCGCGGCGGCGATCGTCGAAGTCGATATCGATATCGGGCGCAGAGGGGCGCTCCGGGTTGAGGAACCGCTCGAACAGCAGGCCGTGCGGCAGCGGGTCGATGTTGGTGATGCCCAGCGCGTAGGCCACCAGCGAACCGGCCGCGGAACCACGGCCGGGGCCGACCCGGATGCCGACCTCCCGCGCGTGCTTGACGAGGTCGCCGACGACGAGGAAGTAGGCGGGGAAGCCCTTCTGCTTGATGACGTCGAGCTCGAAGTAGGCGCGGGTGTAGTACTCCTCGGGCACGCCGCCGGGGAACCGGCGGGCCAAACCGCGGTCGACCTCTTTGCGCAGCCAGGAGTCCTGATCCTCGCCCTCGGGCACCGGGAAGACCGGCATGCGGTCCTTGAAGGCCCACACGTCGTCGTAGGACTGCACCCGCTCGCCGATCAGCACGGTGTTGTCGCACGCGCCGGGCACCTCGGCGTCCCAGAGCGCCCGCATCTCCTCGGCGGACTTCAGGTAGTAGCCGTCACCGTCGAACTTGAACCGGGTGGGGTCCGACAGCGTCTTGCCGGTCTGCACGCACAGCAGCGCCTCGTGGTTGGCGGACTGATCCTTGGTGACGTAGTGGCAGTCGTTGGTGGCCAGCGCCGGAATGCCCAGCTGCTTGCCGACGTTCAGCAAGCCCTCGCGGACCCGGCGCTCGATGGACAGGCCGTGGTCCATGACCTCGAGGAAGAAGTTCTCCTTGCCGAAGATCTCCTGCCACTTGGCGGCGGCCTCCAGCGCCTCCCGCTCGTGACCGAGGCGCAGGCGGGTCTGCACCTCGCCGGAGGGGCAGCCGGTCGTCGCGATGATGCCCTCGGCGTACTGGGCGATGATCTCCGCGTCCATGCGCGCCCACTTGCCGAGCTGGCCTTCGATGGAGGCCAGCGAGGAGAGCTTGAACAGGTTGCGCAGGCCGGTCGCGTTCTCGGCGACCATGGTCATGTGCGTGTAGGCGCCCGAGCCGGAGACGTCGTCGCCCTTCTGGCCGGGATCGCCCCACTGGACGCGCTTGGTGTCGAACCGGGAGCCGGGCGCGATATAGGCCTCGATGCCGATGATCGGCTTGATGTCGTGCTTCTTGGCCGAGTTGTAGAACTCG
Organism: Nocardia sp. CY15; assembly: GCF_009829295.1. Lineage (NCBI taxonomy): Bacteria > Bacillati > Actinomycetota > Actinomycetes > Mycobacteriales > Nocardiaceae > Nocardia > Nocardia sp. CY15. The sequence goes on along the minus strand of NZ_VUOT01000008.1, from coordinate 8,488 downwards.
GAGGCGCCGTACATGTTGCCGTGGTCGGTCATCCCGACCGCGTTCATCCCCAGCCGTTTCGCCTCGGTGAACAGTGGCGAGATCTTGGCGGCACCGTCGAGCATGGAGTACTCGGTGTGGTTGTGCAGATGGACGAACGATCCGGACGAGGCGGCCAAGACGGTCCTTCCTCCCAAGGTCTCGACGGGGGTTGGCTGGACCGATTCTAGGCGTGCGCACCGACTGGTCTTGACCGGCACGCGGGTGCGGATCGGACATCGGCGTGTCGGCTGCTCAGGCCACCGGCGCGTCCTGGCGACTCGCCCGAGGAGCGGCCGATTTCCGCGAGTGTTGCAATCGCGCCGAATGCCGGAACACCGAACGTCGGCCGTGGCGCGGCGGTAGGCTCTGCTTCCCTCCCCCACGGCGATGTCGGACGCTTGACGGGACGGATGAGCGTGACAGACAAGAACTTTCCCGATTCGTGGAGGTGTCGATGCATTCGACGACAGCGCTGTTGATGGTTCCCGCGACGGCGGTGGCCGCCCTGGTCGCGACGGCCGCTCCGGCGGCGGCGGCCCCAGCCGCCTTCGCCACGGTGTACACCCTGGCGCAGGGGCCGTGCGTGGGTCAGGTGGAGATGTCGGTCAACGGCAACGCCTACCCCAACCAGGCGGCGTTCACCGTGGGCGCGACGCTGGTCGGCGCCGGGCCGTGCACGCTGCCGCTCACGCTGAACTGGCGCAATGTCGCGACCGGTCAGGAAGGGGCGTTCAAGGTGGTCGCGCAAGGTCCCGGCTACTGGGGCAACAGCGGCCACTCCGCCCTGTTCGTGCCGGGCATCGGCACGTTCACCGCTACCGTCGGCGTCGGCGCGGCGCACTTCCCGGCGCCCGGCACCGTGGAGTTCACGGTGCCGCAGTACCAGGGCTGAGCCAGCCGTCCCCGTCCGGCCTCTACACCGGCCGTCTCGGGCAGTCACATCGATCGCCTGGGACAGCTACACCGGCCGCCTCGGACAGTGCCATCCAGCACCGCGCCCACCGGCAACCGAGAGCACCCGGTCGGTACGGTCGTCCGGCATGGTCCCCACCCACCGGACCGCACCATCGCCCGGGTGACGCCGCGGTCCGGTGTTTCGGGCCGGAGCTCGGTCGCAGGTCCGCCACCGTGCCGCACCCCATCCGGTCGACGCGATAATCGTCCCATGAAGTCCGTGCGCCGATGCCCGCCATGACCACCGCGCTCGCCGTCGTGGCCGTGGCGGCGCTACTCGTCGGTGCGCTGCTGATCTGGTCGCGCACCCGCAGAGTGGTGACCACCCCTGCCGAGCGGGCGGTGCATTCGGCGCTGCACACCGCGTCGCTGGCGGCGGTCCCGCTGCGCCGCGGGCTGACCGAACGCTCAGCGCGGGAGGCCGCGCCCCACCTGCGCGCGCTCACCGGCGCGGACGCGCTCGCGCTGGCGAGCGCAGACGGCACGCTGCTCGCCTGGGACGGCCCGCACGCCGAACTGGCCGAGTACTTCACCGAAGCCGCGGAGCGCGCCGTCGCGGGCGAGCGGCCGGTGCTCGTGGCCGGGCCCGGCCGCGGCGAACACGCGGGGCGCACGCTGATCGCGCAACCATTGTTGATCGACTCGACCGGCGTGGCCGGGGTGCTCGGCGTCGTGAGCACCGGGCAGCCGGGGCCGGGCCGGCTCGGTGCGGTCGCCGAGGTGGCGCGCTATGCCTGCGGCCAGCTCGAATTGGCCGAGCTGGACGCGTCACGGGCCCGGTTGGACCGAGCGGAAGTGCGTGCGCTGCGAGCGCAGATCAGCCCACACTTCATCTACAACGCCCTGAACACCATCGCCTCGTTCGTCCGCACCGACCCGGCGCGGGCCCGCGAACTGATCCTCGAGTTCGCCGACTTCACCCGCTATTCCTTCCGCGCGGCGGGCGAATTCACGGTGCTGTCGGACGAACTGCGCAACATCGAGCGATACCTCGCGCTGGAACGGGCCCGCTTCGGCGACGCGCTGCAGGTCCGGCTGCGGATCGCGCCCGAGGTGCTCGGCGTGGTCCTGCCTTTCCTCGCGCTCCAGCCGCTGGTGGAGAACGCTGTGCGGCACGGCCTGGCGGGCACCGCGCGCGGCGGCACCGTCAGCATCGTCGCCACCGACGCGGGCACCGACTGCGTGATCAGCGTCGAGGACGACGGCGTAGGCATGGACCCGGACCTGCTGCGCTCGGGCGCGCTGGACGCCGTCGACGCCGGAACGGGCCCGGCGGGCTCCGGCGAGTCAGCCCACGTCGGTCTGGCCAACGTCGACGACCGGTTGCGCGCCGCCTTCGGCGACGACTACGGCCTGGTCGTGGAAACCGCGCCAGGGGCGGGCACCAAGGTCAGCCTGCGCGTCCCGAAATTCCGCGCGGGGATCCGGGCATGAGACCCGCGCGCGAAGCCCGGAACACGGCTCGTGCCTACGGCAAGCCACCCGATATTCGACCAACGCGCCCGAGGCCCGGAAGCACAGCGGGTCACGCCGACGACGCCCGGTCGGCGGCCCCGCACGGGAGCCTTACCATGGAGCGATTGTGACCCGCGTTACCGGCAAACCGGCGGGCGCGCTACGCGTGCTCGCCGTGGACGACGAGAAACCCGCTCTCGACGAGCTGGTGTATCTGCTGCGCGCGCGAACCGAGATCGGGGAGATCCACGCGGCCGGTGACGCCACCAGCGCGCTGCGGGTGCTGCGGGCCCATCCGATCGACGCGGTGTTCCTGGACATCAACATGCCGGGCCTGGACGGGATGGAGCTGGCGGGCATTCTCTCGGAATTCGCCAATTCACCCGCGGTGGTCTTCGTGACCGCGCACGACGACCGGGCGATCGCCGCGTTCGACCTGGGCGCGGTGGACTACCTGCTCAAGCCGCTGCGCGAGGCGCGGCTGGCGGAGGCGGTGCGGCGGATCGCCGCGGCGCGCAGCACGTCGCACCAGCCCGCCGCCGACGCGCGCGCCGATCCGAGCGAGGTCATTCCCGTGGAGCTGGGCGGGGTCACGACGCTGGTGCCCAGGTCGAGCGTGAGCTGGGTGGAAGCCGACGGTGACTACGCGCGGCTGCACACCAGCGACGGATCGCACCTGGTGCGAATCCCGTTGTCGGCATTGGAGGCTCGCTGGCACGACGCCGGTTTCCTGCGGGTGCACCGGTCCTACCTGGTGGCGCTGCGGCTGGTCACCGGGCTGCGCACGGTGGGTACCGGGACCGTGGTGTGCCTGCGGGCCGAGGGCGACGCGCAAGCGGTCGAACTGCCGGTCAGCCGAAGACAGGTGCGCGAACTGAAGCAGCGGCTGGTGCACCGGCCACGGCAACACTGGGGCGCCCCGTGACCGCGCCGCAGCGTCCGGGGCGCAGTCGCGTCGTGCTCTCCGAGCGCCGCGGGGCGCGGCGGGTACGCACACGGGTGGAGGTCGCCGAACAGACCGAGTTCGGCGAAGCGCTCATCGGCGGCCTCATCCGCGCGCAGCTAGGGCTCGCGCTACGCGTCGGCCTCGTGACGATCGCGCTGCTGTGCACGCTGCCCGTGCTGTTCCGGACCGGCTCGATCGGCTCGGCGACGGTGCTGGGCATCCGGTTGCCCTGGCTGCTGCTCGGCGGCGCGGTGTACCCGTTGCTGTTCCTGATCGGCTGGACGTACGTGCGCCTTGCCGAACGCAACGAGCAGGACTTCCTCGAATTGGCCGAGGACTGACGGTGCGCCGAGCTTCAACCACCTCCGCAGCGCGGACCACCGGCTTCGCCCACGCATACGTGGCGAGCGATTCGGCGGGCACGGGTACAGCCCGGCCGGCCCGCCCACTACGGCAGGCAGGGCTTCAGTCGTCCAAGCGATCCGCCACTGCCATCATCACACCCGCATCGCCCGCCACACCGACTCACCTGCCTCGCGGGATACGGCACGCAGGGCTTCAGTCGACCCGGCTAGAGGCAGCCGAGCGGAGCCGACGGCCACGGCAGCGATCCGCCTCACCCGCCGGACTGATTCACCTGCCGCGGGGCGCTTCGTGATCTCCGGCACCGCGCCCGCGCTGACCGTGGCCGCGCTGGTCCTCGCGGCGCTGGCGACTGTCGCGATCGGCGCTTACGGCGTGCGGCTCGCGCGCACCACCTCCGACTTCCTCGTCGCGTCCCGCAGCGTGGGGCCGCGCTGGAACGCGGCGGCGATCTCCGGCGAATATCTTTCGGCCGCATCGTTTCTCGGGGTCGCCGGATTGATCGCGAAATACGGCGCGGACGCGCTATGGTATCCGGTGGGGTTCACGGCCGGGTACCTGGCGCTGCTGCTTTTCGTCGCCGCGCCGCTGCGGCGCTCCGGCGCGTACACCGTGCCCGACTTCGCCGAATTCCGTTTGGGCTCAGTGCGTTTGCGCAGGCTCGCGGCCACCGTGGTGGTGCTGATCTGCGCGGTGTATCTCATCCCGCAGTTCCAGGGGGCGGGGCTGACCCTGCACATCCTGCTCGGGGTGCCGGACTGGGTGGGCGCGGTGGCGGTGGGCGTGATCGTGATCGCCAACGTGGTCGGCGGCGGGATGCGCTCGATCACCCTGGTTCAGGCCTTCCAGTACTGGCTGAAGCTGACCGCGGTGGCGCTCCCCGCGCTGGTCTTGCTCGGGCACTTCCTCGCCGACGAGCGGCAAGTCGGCGCGCCCGCTCCGCCGGTGGTGACCGAGCGAACGACAGTGGACGTGACCACCGACGTGGTGGTGCGGGTCAACGCTCCGCAGCAGGTCGCCATCACGGGAACCCTCGACAACCGCGCGGTCGACGGCCTGGTGCCGCTGACACCCGGAACCCATGATCTGGCGGCGGGCACGCGATTGGTGCTCGAGGCCGGAGCCACGGTGCCGGTGGTCGCGGGCGCGCCGGCGGACGGTGCGGCCTGGCTGGCGCCGGGTGGCGGGTTGGGCGGCCCGCATCCGACCTACCAGGTCTATTCGCTGATCCTCGCTACTTTCCTCGGCACCATGGGGCTCCCGCACGTCCTGGTGCGCTTCTACACCAACCCCGACGGGCGGGCCGCGCGCGCGACCGCGCTCGCGGTGATCGGCCTGGTCGGGCTCTTCTACCTGTTCCCCGTGCTGCTGGGCGTCTTCGCGCGGTTGTACGTGCCGCAACTGCTGATCACCGGGACCTCCGACGCCGCTGTGGTGCTGCTGCCCGGATCGGTGGTCGCCGGACTGCCGGGTCAGCTGCTCGCGGCGCTGGTCGCCGCGGGTGCGATCGCCGCCTTCCTGTCCACCTCCTCGGGACTGCTGGTGAGCATCGCGGGCGTGCTCAGCACCGACATGCTGCGGGGACGGATCCGTGACTTCCGCACGGCGGCGCTGGCGGCGGGCTCGGTCCCACTGGCGCTGTCACTGACCGTCGCGTCGCTGGACCTGTCCCGCACTGTCGGCCTGGCCTTCGCGGTGGCCGCCTCCACGCTGTGCCCGCTGCTGGTCCTGGGCATCTGGTGGCGCGGGCTGACCGCGGGGGGCGCGGCGGCCGGCCTGGTCGCGGGCGGGCTCGCGGCGGGCACCGCGACCGCCGTCTCGGTGACCGGCGGCTTCTCCGACGAGGTGGCGGGCGGCTGGCCCGCGGCGCTGCTCGGCTACCCGGCGGCGATCAGCGTGCCGTTGGCGTTCGCCACCATGGTGCTGGTCAGCTCGTTCACCCGCGGGCTCGGCGCCAGGGCGGTGAGCCGGATCTTCGTGCGGATGCACGCGCCGGAGCGACTGGGCATGGGCGCGGACCGCGAGCGCAGTCTGCGCTCGGACTGACCGGCGACCTGCCCGCGGCGCCACTCGGGCCGACCGTTCGTCGCGGCGCATCGACCGCTCACCGCAGATTCGGACACCTTCACGGAGTGACCCAGACCACAGCCTACTGACGCCCCGCTGGTCTGGCTTACCGTCCTCGAGAAGTAAGCCACGTCACTTGGTAGGACGATCATGACCAGTATCCAACTCGACGACACCGCCCCGCGGCGAGCGCCGAGCGCAGCAGAATTCGCCGAAGTACAGGCGAGCCCCCAATTCCAGGAACTGCGAAGCCGATTGCGCCGCTTCGTTTTTCCGATGACCGTGTTGTTCCTGCTCTGGTACCTCGGTTTTGTCCTGCTCGGCGCCTACGCCCATGACTTCATGAGCCGCTCGGTGTTCGGCAACATCAACGTCGGATTGCTGCTGGGCCTCGGCCAGTTCGTATCCACCTTCGTCATCACGGCGCTCTACGTCCGGTTCGCCAACCGTGAACTGGATCCGCGCGCGGCGAAGATCCGCGGCTACCTCGAGGGAGACCGAGCGTGAACACCGTGCACACCTATGCCGCGGCGGCGACGGTCGGCAACCCGATCGCCAATATCGCCATCTTCGGCGTCTTCGTCGCCATCACGATGATCGTGGTGATCCGGGCCAGCCGCAACAATGCCACCGCCGCCGACTACTTCACTGGAGGACGCGGCTTCTCCGGTCCGCAGAACGGCGTCGCCATCGCCGGCGACTATCTGTCGGCCGCGAGCTTCCTCGGCATCGCGGGCGCCATCGCGGTCTACGGCTACGACGGGTTCCTCTACTCCATCGGGTTCCTGGTCGCCTGGCTGGTCGCCCTGCTGCTGGTCGCCGAGATGCTGCGCAACACCGGCAAATTCACCATGGCCGACGTGCTGAGCTTCCGATTGAAGGAAGGCCCGGTGCGCACCGCCGCCGCGCTGTCCACGCTGACGGTGTCGCTGTTCTACCTGCTCGCCCAGATGGCGGGCGCGGGCGGGCTCGTCGCGCTGCTGCTGGACATCTCCGACAAGACCGGTCAATCCGTCGTGATCGCCGTGGTCGGCGTGCTGATGATCGTGTATGTGCTGGTCGGCGGCATGAAGGGCACCACGTGGGTGCAGATCATCAAGGCGGTACTGCTGATCGCGGGCGCGGCGCTGATGACCGTCATGGTGTTCGCCAAGTTCGGTTTCAACTTCTCCGACATCCTCGGCTCCGCCCAGGACGCGGTCTCGGATTCGGCGAACAAGGCGGTCGCCGCGCGCGACGTGCTCGCTCCCGGCGCGCAGTACGGCGGCAGCGAGACCTCGAAGCTCAACTTCCTGTCCCTCGGTCTGGCACTGGTGCTGGGCACCGCGGGCCTGCCGCACGTGCTGATGCGCTTCTACACCGTGCCCACCGCCAAAGAGGCGCGGCGGTCGGTGGTCTGGGCGATCGGCCTGATCGGCGCGTTCTATCTGTTCACCCTGGTGCTCGGCTACGGTGCGGCCGCGATCGTCGGACCGGACCGCATCCTCGCGGCCGCGGGCGGCCAGAACTCGGCGGCTCCGCTGCTGGCCTTCGAACTCGGCGGCGTAGTGCTGCTCGGGGTGATCTCGGCGGTCGCCTTCGCCACCATCCTCGCGGTGGTCGCGGGCCTGACCATCACCGCGTCGGCGTCGTTCGCCCACGACATCTACGCCAGTGTCATCAAGCGCGGGAAAGCCGGTGAGCGCGAACAGGTCCGGGTCTCCCGGATCACCGCGGTGGTGATCGGCGTACTGGCCATCGCGCTGGGCATCCTGGCCAACGGGCAGAACGTCGCCTTCCTGGTGGCGCTGGCGTTCGCGGTCGCGGCGTCGGCGAACCTGCCCACCATCCTCTTCTCGCTGTTCTGGCGGCGATTCAACACCACCGGCGCGTTGTGGAGCATGTACGGCGGCCTGATCTCCACGATCGTGCTGATCGTGTTCTCCCCCGCCGTCTCCGGCAGCAAGTCCGCCATGCTTCCCGGCTCGGACTTCGACTGGTTCCCGCTGTCCAACCCGGGCATCGTCTCCATTCCCTTGGCGTTCGTGCTCGGCATCGTCGGCACCTTCGTCGGCGGCAGGTCCGAGGATCCGGCCAAGGCCGCGGAGATGGAGGTCCGCTCGCTCACCGGCGTCGGCGCCGAGAAGGCCGTGGCGCACTGATCGTTGCCCGGCACACCTCGTTCCCTTTGCTTTTTCGTTAGGAGATTCGCGTGACCAGCGCAACCACCGATGACCGCGACACCACCGCCTTCCCGCCCGACGCGGATTTCGCCGCCCAAGCGAACGCGAGCGCGGCGTTGTACGACCGGGCGCAGTCGGATCGGCTGGAGTTCTGGGCCGAGCAGGCCCGCAGGCTGCATTGGGACCAGCCATGGACACAGGTGCTGGATTGGAGTGACGCGCCGGTGGCGAAGTGGTTCGTCGGCGGCAAGCTCAACGTCGCCTACAACTGCGTGGACCGCCACGTCCTCGACGGCCACGGCGACCAGGTCGCCATCCACTGGGAAGGCGAACCCGGCGACTCCCGCGCCATCACCTACCGCGAACTGCTCGACGACGTCTGCCGGGCCGCGAACGCCTTCACCGACCTCGGCCTCGTCGCCGGAGACCGCGTCGCGATCTACATGCCGATGGTCCCCGAAGCCATCATCGCCATGCTCGCCTGCGCCCGCCTCGGCCTCACCCACTCGGTCGTCTTCGC